>JAPPDO010000390.1 GCA_028821635.1 Ekhidna sp. | reverse complement strand
ATGGTCTATAACATGGCTTATGTTGATGCAAAGTCAGGCAATTCTTACGTGAAGCGATTTCAGGTTTTGTCAATAACCAGAGACAGACCTTACGATCTGACGAAAGGAGGGAAGGGGAGGGTTCATTACCTCACAGCGAACCCAAATGGTGAGGCCGAGGTTGTGTCAGTGTCTTTAACACAATCAAGTAAAGCACGAAAGAAAATATTCGATTTTGACTTTGCTGAAATTGAAATAAAGGGAAGAGGTGCAGGTGGCAATATTTTGACCAAACATCCTGTAAGAAAAATAGTGCTTAAAGAGGAGGGCAGGTCTACGCTGGGTGGTGTGGACATTTGGTATGAACCCACTGCGGGGAGGCTGAATAGAGATGAGCGAGGGAATTACTTGGGGAACTTTGTGTCAGAAGATAAGATCGTTGCTTTTTACAAAGAGGGATCTTACGAAACAACCTCTTTTGAACTAACTAACCATTATGATTTTAATAATGTATTGGGCATCTATAAGCTAGATAAAGAGGTTTCTTTTAATGCCATTCACTATGACGGCGATGCTAAAACCTTCTATGTGAAGCGTTTTATTATTGACACAAACACTCCAAATAAACGGTTTTCAATCGTGACAGATGCAAGAAGATCAAAACTGGTGTTTGTATCAAAGGGAACAGAAGCCGATGTAGAGGTGAAGTATAAAGAGGGGAGGAGGCACGAAGTCAGAAAGTTGAATTTGATGAATTTGATAGATACTAAGGGCTGGAAAGCTATTGGAAATAAATTGCCGGTACAACAAGTAATCAGTGTCAGTATGGTGAAAACAGAAAAACCACAAATTGACTTGGATGTCATCAAAGAGGAGGTAAAGCATGAGGTAGAGGAGGAGGAAAGAAACCAATTGGGCTTATTTGGTGAGAATGGTAAATCTTGAGCCGGACAAACAGAATATAATGACGTAGTCTTCTTGACTGAGTTACAGACTACCCCTCATCTCAACGCTTTTAGCATGTTGCACTAATATATCCTACTGTATTAAAATTGTTTCCGGCCTCATCCTTCATGTCCATTCTGCCATTTACGATAGGCGGGCTTGGTTCAAGGGAATTGACGTTTTTAATAGGCTATCAATACGTTGGAACCCATGAAAATCTAAGTATTGCTCTGGGTCTCTTATTTACGTTGATTACGGCTGTGGTAAGTTTTGGGGGGATATTCATAAAAATACCACATCGGCAAAGTACTGAAAACGAATAAAGCGAAGGCCGTCGGCAGTTACATAATTGTGTAGATCACACACATTAAATTTTTTAATAGGGAAGAGGGGTAGGTGAGTTTTCCCTGAAAGAGGTCGGCAGTTGTCCGAAAGAGGTCGAGGGTCGTCCGGATACGCTTTATATCTGAGCGGGTTGTATAAAGAAATCTTCTTCATTTATTTTAGTGTTTAAATTTTTCACTCACAAAATTATTTGTAATGAACGAAAATCAGAATAAGTATTACCGCATGTTTGTGACCACACAAACGACGCTGGATGAGAACACGGATATCTGGAGCAGCAATGTAAAGTTTGCTGAAAACAAGACCTTTTTGGATAATGAAATAGCATTGGCAGAGGCTACTGCTGAGGCGGTTAGCGGCAGTTCTGCGGGCCGCACCCGAAACAAAGCACAGGTGAAAGATGCGCTGGAAAGGAAGCTGCTGGTCATCTCCGGCACTTTGTGAACGCTGTGCTCATCTTCGTGCCCTTTGTGGTAAGAAAATTTTTAGCTTTTATCGTCCGAAAAACAAACCCTGCATTTTTGTAACAACAGATTCAGGATTTTAACAATCTGAAAGAACAATTAAATAATTTACCTTGTAGGGAAAATGGCAAAAGACAAAATAACGAAATCAGAACTGTTCGGATCGCTCAACTGTCAGATAGTACCAACCCTTGATTTATAGTTTTACGTTTCACATTAGCACTGAACCGAATATTTACTATACACAACGCTGTAGGGTGTTTTTACTTTAACCCTAAGGGATTCAAGTATGGTTTAATCCTATTATTTGCTAATTCTACATACTCTTCACTCGTGTCAAAACCAACAAATTTTCTGTTAGACTTTAATGCAGCGATACCTGTTGTTCCACTACCCATAAAAAGGTCAAGAATAATGTCATTAGTGTAAGACAATAGTTGAATTAACCTATATGGCAAGTCAATTGGGAAAGGTGCCGGATGTCCAACCCTCTTTGCAGATTCTGCATTGAATGTCCAGATTGATTTAGTCCATTTCATAGAATCTTTTCAAAAATGTACCTCCTTTTCGAAATCAATATTTAGCCTATCTACAATCTGAAAAACTTTAAACTCGTTATTATTGAATTTTACTTTTCTCAACCACCCTTCTTTATCAAAGTTTTGTTCAAGAGTGCAATGAGTAAACTGAGCGTGAGTATTTGGACTGACAACAAGTAAATTCTTAAAATGATTTCCTTTTTCAGGGTCAATATGGTGTATATCAAAATATGGTTTGTGACTTTCTGTCAAAAACGTAAAATTGGTCACTTGGCACTTACCTGAATATAATTCAAGTAGAATTTTTCTAATTGAACATGGCACACTCTCTCTTACTTTAGTTTTATTTTTTTCTACAAACTTTCTTTTCTTAATTTCTTGCTTTGAACGAAAGATAAACTCATTTTTCAAAATTTGGGTGTGGGTTAAATTTACAAATAGTGAAATATCATTTAAACTTTTATCGATCTCATCTTCACTAATTGACTGTTCAAAATCAGCACGTTTACTTCTCAATATATGCTGAAATAATCTCTCGGGTAGTATTCTAAACTTATCACTATCAAGTAATTGAATAACTAACTCTTCACCATCTACTATACCTTGGTTTTCATAAAATGTTCTTAAACCACCAATTCTACACTCTCGACTACTACTATTGTAGGCTGTAAATTTTTTACGCTCAATCTGTCCATCATCATTTACTAAAAATATCTTGTTAGTATTTTCAGGAAAAAGATCAATTAAAGACACCGGAATCGCCAATAAGCCCTTGTTAATCCGACTTTTAGTAGCCTTTATTGTAATATAGTTTATTGGTAATTCAGATTTTACTTTCTTCATTTTTGAGTTCTTCAGCCGTATCAGCTTCTTTCCAACTTTCTAATGTCGTAAAAAACTGTTGCTTTTTTACTTCCAACTTTCTTGCTATTTGAATTGCTTCCTCTTCATCTTTAGCAGAAACTTCATAATTACAAAATCCTGTATAATAAATATTTACATTAAACTTCTTCATGTTGCAAAATATTTGTAATTTTTTACTTCTTGAAACGGTCTCTCAGACGTTTCCTTTACAAAAGATTCTGTTGGATTAGGATACAAAGAAACAAAGCCCTGAACAACTCCGGCCTGTTTTAGAAAATCAACTTTCTTTTTGTAGCTATCTGTAATTGGACTATTTCCTAAAATTAGGATTGGAATTTTGGTAGATTCTACTCCCGATACCCTAATATTAATAGACTTACCTATTGCTTTAAGCATAGAATCAGACCTTAGAATTGAAGGATTTCCTTTGTGTGATTTGTAGTCGCCTTCAAATTTCAACTTATGATATGTAGTGTCAAATGAGTAGTTATTCACAATGCTCATTTTTACTTCAAAAATCAGTTTGATATTTTCTGCTGTTTGATTCGCTTCATCTGTCGTACAAAAGGTAATGTCAGCATCGGTAGAGTTTGTCAGTCCTAATTCAGGACAAACAACAGAATTAACTGCATATAAGCCAAGATTATTCGCAATTGGTTGAAAAAAGTCCTTGCACCATTTTTCAGTAAATTGACCAATTAAAGAATTTCTACTTTGTATTGTTTGTCCTTCTGTTGTTTTTCCTTTCGGAGAATATGCAAAATAACCGTCAGCAAGCTTGTAGAAAAGCTGCTCCGGAGAGGCAAAACTCTTTAATGCTTCTTCAAAAAATTTTATTTCCGTTTCTCTATTCCAAAAATTCATAACTAGCAAATATCGTTCTTATTAAATGTCCTACAGCGTTCAAATATGGCACTGTAACCTCTAAGCTAAATTAATTATGATAAGAGTAGCTCATCTGCCGGTGCATTTAAAGTGTCAGATAGGCACTGTGCCATTCCAAATAAATGGCTTCCACAAATGGAGGACAGCATAACACCGGAAAATCAAACGATTCTTGGGGTACTTGAAGACATCGCCGAACGAGTGGATAATGACTGCTGGAAGCTGAAAAAAGAGAGACAGCAACTACTTTTTAAGTAGGAGCCAAGTGCTGCGTTTTCAACGTGGCCTGTTATCTTTCTATCAAAATAACTAACTAAATCATAGTAATACTTTAAATGATATGAAGGCGTAACTATCTTAGCCGGATTACAAACTACATCCAGAGAAAGAAAAACTAAAAAAAATTTGCATCTTATAAATTCTTGTTCTATGTTTACACCTTAATTAATTACTGAATACTAAAATTATGAACCAGATATCAGACCATAAAACCATGAAATTGTTGATTAAAGCAATGGGAGCGCATAAATCTGCTCCCCCCACCACCCCCCCCAACCAACACCCACCACCCCCCCCCCACCCCCCCTCCACCC
>JAPPDO010000200.1 GCA_028821635.1 Ekhidna sp. | reverse complement strand
TGATGGTCGGTGCCGGCCGTGTTGGGCCGCCGAGTGTCTTTCAGTTGATCGGCTGCACAAACTCAATATAGACGCGAGGGAAGTGATGCCCTTGGTTCTCTTCGAGGTTCTCGTACTGACCGTTGAACCACTCGCAGGTCATCGTGTAATTGTTGATTAATTGGTTTTCGATCAATTTTTGAATAGCTTTAAAATGGTTGACGTGCATGATTTTTTAGTTTAAAGTTCAAAGTTAATAGTTAAAAGTTGTTTTCTTTGATGGAGATGAAGGGGGAGAGTCCCATCCATATTAAATCATACGCTTTTGCACTCCGAACGGTCAAACTGTACCAATACTTGACTGAGAAGAAGAAAGAGTTTACATTAAGTAAGCAGTTTTTACGCTCAGGGACAGCCGTTGGAGCTCTTGTGAAAGAAAGCAAACATGCGGAGTCAAGGGGGCTGATTTTATTCATAAATTACACATTGCACTTAAAGAAGCTAATGAATCCTCATATTGGCTGGATTTGTTGCATGATTCAGGATATTTAACTCAAAATGAGTTCGATTCCATATATCCTGAAGTGGAGGAATTGGTAAAATTGCTGGTAAGCATTGTTAAAACAAGTAAATCAACGTCCGGATAAAGCTGCATTTTTTCAACTCTCAATTATCAACTCTCAACTTTTAATTTTCAATTTCCCGTCCAGTGCTCTCTTTATTTTTTCATTCAGCTCCTTGCTCGGCCCAATGAAGGGTCGTGCCGGCACTTTGGCTGTGTGCTTGCCATAGACTTTGATGGTGCCGCCCTCGTTGTGCACCTTGGCATATTCCTTGTCTGATTTGATGGTCACCTTGTTGGTGCCTGCTTTGAAATAGAGACTGTTCTCCAGTTCGGCTCTTCCTTCGGATGAGAGTATGCGTGTCTTCGTGGCGGTAGGGCTGTAGTGGGTGATGCTGTCAGCCTTTCTGCGTTTGTATTTGCCTTTGGCTCCCTTTCGTCGGGGGGGGTTAGCGGGTAGGTCGGTGTTGGCACCGTGTCGGTGTCCGTACCGGGTGCTTTTTGGGTTTCTGCGTTTTACGTCTTTCCATGGCTCACCGTCGAAGCCTTGTTTTTCAAAGTTTTCGGTAAAATGGTTCACTGCCTCTGTTCCGATGATGGTGGCAGCGTCCTTTTTGACGATTGTTTCTATTTTTTTGATATCTTTAATGAACTCTTTCATTATTTGTTACATATATGTGTGGTAAGGCTTTGGCTAGCGTGCCGGACGGTTATCCGGTTAATGCTGACTGAAGCCTCATCTTATTTTATCGACTATATCATATAAAAAAGCCTTCCCCTTTCTTCCGGTGTTTCCTTTCTTACCACTAGGTAGCTTTCCTTCCCCTGAATGGTGATTTGAAAATACAGTACGTCATCAAAACTACTTTTTCCTTTTTTGTCCGGATTAAACTTGACGGTTTTAATCCATTCTGCTTTTTTGAGTATGGCTTCGATGTCATAGAGCAGTCGGTTCTTTTCCCATTCATATTCATGTTTTTGCCAGATGATTTTTTTAATTCCGGTTCCGTTGAGGTAAATGTCTCCTTGTGTGGAGGCGAAGGGCTTCTCCCTTAGATTAGCCTTTGTCCATTCTCTCATGATCTTTCTTTCCATATACATCCACGCCTTCCACAGTCGTTTTTTGTTTTTGACATTCTTGAAGAAGGGGTGCGCTTGCGTGAAGATGACCTGCTCTTTGCCTGCGTTGCCGGGTGTTCCTCTGGGTGTTTTTGGCGGTTTTTTTGCTTTAGTGACGGCCCTATCGGTGTTCCTGACGCTGCATTTGCAGTTCCACCCGTTAGGCGGGAACCCTTTGTCCCAGAAGGGGTGGTCTATGGGCAGCACCATCCCGTAATAGCGGGTGTGGTCTTCTCTTTTGTTTACCGAGCTGCTGGGTCTGTATTCGAGGTTCGGGCACAGCTCGCTGTCCCGGACGAAGGTGCTCCACTGTTTTGCGGCTCTTGCTGCGAGGTTCTTCTCTGCGTTGAGTTGTTGCAGGAAGCGTCTTTTGAGTGGTGCCTGTCCCTGCTTGTCTGCTTTCCGCATCCACGCAGTGAAGTGGGCGGCCTTATGGGCTGCGAACTGTGCGGCGTTCTTTTTCATGGTCATCTGTAGGTCGTAGTTCGACAGGCTCACTAACCGGCTCGACCGGTTCGATTGGGAATAGTTGGCATTGATGACGTTTTCGACCTGTCTCCACTGCTATGGACAATTGCGACGGAACAACCACGGCCACTACAGATGCCGCTTTCCCCATTACGCAAAGCACCACCATTAGGACGTACAGAGATGTTGCGGGCAAGACAGCCACGCAAACGCAGGAAGTAGTCTGCCCGCTGAGTTTGGCAGACGATGAGGTAGAAGCCGTTATCTTCCCTAACCCTTCAGGCCGTTATCCGGAGGTGCGGTCCTCGGTCGAGGGGACGTTCAAGATTCTGGGCCTGAACGGAAAGCCTTTGCTTGAAGGCACCACGAACACCCAAATGGACATAGCGTCTCTGCGCAGCGGCTTGTACCTCGTGCAGCTACCGGACGGGCGTTTGCTGAAGTTTGTGAGGGAGTAGCCGACTAAAAGGAAAGCAGTAAAATTACATTAGCATGATTTGCATTGATAGCATTGTTCTGTGCTACTCTTCCTATTCTTGACAAAGTCTTTAGCGTGACATTTAAGATAGTTTATGGTTGTTATTGTATATTTACTGAATTTTAGTAGTGCCTGTTATTACTGATTTGATGATTTTACAGAAAAAAACTAAATTTTAGGCAATTTTTAAAAATTAACTTTAAAATTATGTTTTCAAATTTTGAAAAAGTTGCTCCCACTTTTTACGGTATTTCGCTAGTTCCAAGAAAATTCTGGAGAGAGTATGGACTGGTTCTTCTGAATATTGCAGGTTCTGATGGAGATATTTCCGGTCCGGAGTTGGAATGGTTGACCATCTCGTGCGCTGAAGCTGTAGGAGTAGAAGAAGCGATTGTGAGCGAGTGGAAGCGATATAGCTTTGAAAAAGACAACCTTGAAAATCTCTTCGTTAGCCTTAATGCAACGAGTTTTGTAAATTTTAATAAACTGCTTATTTACGATGCTATCCGAATGGCAGGTGCAGACGGAGATTATGCCAAAGCTGAAAAAGATCGAGTTTATGAGGCGGCAAAAATAATGAAGGCTGCACCTGAAACAGTCACAGCCATTGAAGCATTGATCGAACTGGAACAAGCAGCAGAAAAACTAAGGCTGACTATTTTTTAGCCATAAATATCATTTAAAACGTTTGCAAGTCGGATTCCTGCCTGTAGTAATCTCTGATTCAATAGTTTGATATTCTCAAAACCGTATTGATAGCTTAGCTCTTTGTTCTCAGGCATCGTTTCATAACATTGTCTGCGGTATTCTTTAGATTCATTTGCCCAATCAAGCACGTTTAATGAAGACCACGCACTCAACTCCTCATCTGAAGGATGATTAATCCATTCTACGTATTCCGTGTAGCTGTAGTTTTGTCCTTCTATGATCCTCGTATCCCAAACTTTGCTGAGGTTCGTATTTGTTCCAAAATATTTGACCTTCACATCATTACCTCCCCTGTCTTTCCCGTTTCCCACGTGCAATGGCTGGTGAATATCCCCTACCAGATGCACAAGACATTTTAATGCAAACGCTTCATCTACATCTGTGAACTTTTTACTTTTCAACTCTATAATCAGTCTTTGGATCGTTTGGATGACATCTCCTTTCTTTGGAGTGCCCGCCTCGTCGTATGTCTGATCGTCCGGTATAGTTGCATAATGCCAAGCCGACATGTGCCGATAGGCCGCATCTGATTTTATAAAATCCATGTAGGTACTTACCTCCGCAAGGGTCTCATTTTGGAGTACTCCCTCAATCTTTTTGAGTGCTTTTTCGGAAAGATGTCTCTCAGCAATTAAACCAACAATCCTGTGACCATTCTGACCCCACCCAAATAACTGACCTGAGGTGGAGAGAAGTGCGAAAACAACAATAAGTTTTTTCATAATCTTACAATTAAAAAAGTTAGAAAATGGAAGTGAAATTAACCACTACAATTTTATGATGCAATAATAAGCAATGTTAAATCATTATTTGTTGAGTTTTATAAAAAAAGTTATTTATTTTACTAACTATCAGTAAATCGTTTTAGCAATATTAAAATTAATATCTTGTAAAATGCATAATGAGTTTTGTTAGGTCTTACATGATTTGACAAAAGTGGGAGAACCAAATAAAACTGCTCGGCTAACAAAGAAAAAATGTTGTTCAAAAAAGTGAGATAGTTCTCCTGTTATAACGTTTACTCCTATTTACTTTGCTGGAAGTTTATAATAAAATAATAAATTCAAACTAAAAGAA
Organism: Ekhidna sp.; assembly: GCA_028821635.1. Classification (GTDB taxonomy): domain Bacteria; phylum Bacteroidota; class Bacteroidia; order Cytophagales; family Cyclobacteriaceae; genus Ekhidna. Next base: position 249 of record JAPPDO010000200.1, on the reverse strand, counting down.
AATGGACAAACTTACTTCGAGTACGAATGAGTATTCTCAACAATTAATTAATCTGACGTGGGTCTGGGGGCCAAAGATCATAACAGCGATTCTTGTTTTGATTATCGGACTTTGGGTAATAGGTATCATCACCCGAGTGGTAGGAAAGGGGATGGAGAAGAGGAGAGTAGATTCTTCACTGAGTCCTTTTGTTAAATCTCTGGTTGGGGCACTGTTAAAAATAGTGCTTATTATATCTGTTATTGGAAT
>JAPPDO010000205.1 GCA_028821635.1 Ekhidna sp. | reverse complement strand
TCTGGTGCAGCTACCGGACGGACGTTTGCTGAAGTTTGTGAGGGAGTAGGGGAAAAGAAGTTTAAGCCTTTTTCGAGTGCATCCTCTTGGGGGTGTTGCTCTCCCACGTCTTCTACGATTTTTGTGTATATTACTTTTACTGCAAATCCACTGCATTTTGATAATGTTCACAGAGTTAGTGCTTAGGCCCAAGTCGGGCAGGTAAACCCGATGGAGTAACTTTGTGTTTCAATTTTTAGATTAAATGATGGATTTCAACCCCCTTGAAGGTATCTCTCCCATTGACGGCCGTTATCGCGAAATTGTTTCAGAACTCTCTGATTTCTTTTCCGAGAAAGCACTCATCCAATACCGTGTAAAGGTTGAAATACTTTACTTTATCGCCCTTTGCGAGAGTGGAGTAAAGCAGCTCGCAACCTTCGAATCTTCAAAAAAAGATTGCCTGATTCAAATCGCTAAGGATTTTACTTTAGAAGATGCCGCTAAGATTAAGGAACTTGAAAAGACAACCAACCATGATGTAAAGGCGGTTGAGTATTTTTTGAGAGAAAAATTCGATCAGGTAGATTTATCCCTTTTTAAGGAATTCATTCATTTCGGACTCACCTCCCAAGATATTAACAACACGGCCATCCCCCTATCGATTAAAGATTCGTTGCTAAATACGATTATTCCAAAACTTGAATGTATCATCGGTGACCTTGAGCAAAAAGCGTTGCTTTGGGATAAAATCCCCATGCTGGCAAGGACACATGGGCAGCCTGCATCCCCCACAAGACTTGGAAAGGAAATCATAGTCTTTGCCGCTCGCTTAAAAGCACAGCAGGACTTGCTTCAGGCTATCCCTTTCTCTGCAAAGTTTGGGGGAGCAACAGGAAATTTTAATGCACATTTTGCAGCCTACCCTTCAATTGATTGGCATGAGTTTGGAGATCGGTTCGTTTCTGAAAAGTTGGGGTTAAAAAGAAGCTACCCCACAACACAAATTGAACATTATGATAATTTGGCTGCTCTCTTTGACGGGCTCAAGAGAATCAATACCATACTGATTGATCTCAGTAGAGACATCTGGCAGTACACTTCAATGGGCTATTTCAATCAGACGATTTCCAAAAATGAGATAGGATCGTCGGCAATGCCGCATAAGGTAAACCCTATTGATTTTGAAAACGCCGAAGGCAATTTTGGTATTGCAATTGCGCTTTTTGAACATTTGAGTTCAAAATTGCCCATATCAAGACTTCAAAGAGATTTGACTGACTCCACCGTGCTTAGAAATGTTGGTGTCCCTGTGGCACATACTTACCTGGCTTTCTCGTCGTTATTAAAAGGACTTTCCAAAATCCATGCGAATGAGCCGGCAATAAATAAAGATTTAAAGGAAAATTGGGCGGTAGTTGCGGAGGCCATCCAGACCATTTTGAGGAGAGAGGGGTATCAGAATCCTTATCAGGAACTGAAAGAACTTACCAGAACAAATGAGGCTATCACGGAAGAATCCATAAAATCATTCGTGCAGACCCTTGATATAAATAAAAAAATAAAGGATGAACTGCTGCGTATTTCGCCTTTTAATTATGTAGGAAGGTGATTAATTCATTTCAGCGAGCAGATAAAGCACAGCCATCCGCACGGCGACGCCATTCTCTACCTGTTCCAAAATGATGGAATGATCCGAATCCGCAGCATCGCTCGTAATCTCCACCCCCCTATTAATCGGACCCGGATGCATGATTAAGATTTCCTTATTCAGTGAATCCAATAACGGTTTATTGACCCCAAAATATTGAGAATATTCTCTTAAAGAGGGGAAGTACTTCATTTGTTGTCTTTCCAGTTGTATACGCAGAATATTGGCTACATCACACCATGCCAGTGCCTTTCGTATGTTTGTCTCTACTTTTACTCCCAATTCACCGATGTGTTTTGGTAAAAGCGTGGGAGGGCCGCAAACCATTACTTCAGCTTGAAGCAATTGAAGTGCAAAAATGTTGGAAAGGGCTACGCGAGAGTGTAGAATATCGCCAACGATAACTACCCTTTTCCCCGCTACACTGCCGGTTTTATCCAAAATTGAAAAGGTATCTAAAAGTGCTTGAGTTGGGTGTTCGTGAGTCCCGTCGCCAGCATTAATAATGGTTGCATTGATATGCCGGGCGAGGAAATGCGGAGCTCCGGAACTAGAATGACGCATGACTACCATGTCCACTTTCATTGCCAGAATATTGTGAACCGTATCAAGCAGTGTTTCTCCCTTTTTCACTGAACTGCCGGAAGCCGTGAAGTTAATTACATCAGCAGACAGTCTTTTCTCTGCAAGTTCAAACGAGAGTTTTGTTCTGGTTGAGTTTTCAAAAAAGACATTTGCTATAGTAACGTCTCTCAGGGGGGGGACTTTTTTAATGGGCCTGTTGAGTACCTCTTTGAAGTAGGAAGCCGTCCGAAAAATGAGTTCAATGTCCTCTTTATCAAGGTTTTTAATTCCCAAAAGGTGCTTTGTTTTCAGATGGCTCATTCTTCCTTATTTACCAGCCAGATATTGTCCTCTTCGCCTTGTTCTTTAAGTTCCACTAAGACTCTTTGAGACTGAATGGTGTTTACTTTTCTACCTATATAGTCAGCCTTCAGCGGGATATGCCTGCTATACAATCGATCAATAAGTACGAGTAGTTCTACTTTTGCGGGCCTTCCAAAGGTATTTATGGCATCTAATGCGGCTCTCACCGTCCTTCCCGTAAAGAGCACATCATCCACTAAAATCACCTTTTTATTTTCTATCAAAAAAGGGATTTTGGTTTGACTTGGAGCAACCGGCTTATCTCTTCTCCTCAGGTCGTCTCTATGAAAGGTGGCATCCAGATAACCTAAAAGAACCCCTTGCGGGTGCATCCTTACCAGTTCATCTTTTATCCTTTCTGCCAGAAAAATACCCCTTGGCTGAAGACCAATGATTACCGTATCAGAAAAATCATTATGAACTTCAATAAGCTGTCGGCACAACCTGCCAATGGTAACTTTGAGTAGTTGGCCGTCAAAAAGCAGTCGCTTTTGCATGGTATCTCCGTAAAATTAATTAATTGGGCTGCCATCCATGACTGTATTTAATCTTATTGATGTAAAATACTCTTCTGCTTGGCTTGCTGACACGCTGTTCATTTTTGATGGTTTGTTCGCCATAGGCAATGGAAGCATCGTGATACCATCGTTCAATTTTTTCTAACGAAGAGTTCTCGGATTTTAGCTCGTCTGCTTTGTATGAAAGTTTGATGGGACTGAAGGTCCTCCCCTCTATGACGCTTCCTTTCTCAATGACTTTCGACCTTATCTCACTATCCTCCAAGTACATCAACACAACTTTATTGCCGTAGGTATTAACAGCTACATTTTTTTCTAAAAAGAAGCTTTCTTTATCTTCGATTTTGAAGGTATGATCCCAGAGGATACCGCAGTTCCTGTCAAAGCTAACGACGGCTGCATGGGTATATTTATAGCCTAGAAAATTAGGATTTCTGAAGCGAGTGTCCTGAAGCCCTCCAAAATTGCCAAATCCACCATAGGGCGTATTGGAGGAATAATCATACCTTGGGTAGTAGGCTTCGGCGATCATGATATATTCTTCACCTTTCTGAATAATTTCATGCACCAGTAACCGATAATTGAACTTTTTAACTTTTCCCTTCTCCCGCTTTTTCTCAATCCTCCGAAGGATTCGCTCCTCTCGTCGTGGCTTCAGGTGATCCCAAAAGTTACTTAATTCAGCAAAAGGATAGTATTTATTAAACTGCTGCCGTCCGTTAAGGAATTTACTCAGATAAAAACCCTGACTATAGCGTGAGGACTTTCTTGAGTGTGTACCTGCGAGATACTGAAGTCCTCCGGAGAACGTGGTAGTAGCCCCGTCAATCAGGCTTTTCTTTTCCCCCGGATCAAGTAAATTATCCTGAATTAAATCCCCCCTGTCATTAAAAGACTTTACCCTGACGGTATACTTCTTGTTTCGCATTCGCTCTGACATCACTACGGTAAAAAGTCTGGACCTTTCGTCAACGACCAAATCTAAAATATCATTTTTATTGTCATAAAACCCCGGCACTATTTTCGGTATGCCGTCATTGACGTTACAGGTAATCACCACAGGCCGGTAGTTAGCATATCCTGCAAACAGCAAGGTCTCTCCAACGGCTTCAAAATGCTCAATATCAATTGGAAAGACAGTTGTCAGTTCATACGTCTTGACCCCCTCTTCCGCTGATTTCGCAGCGTATTGAAGAACCAGAAGCTGTTCGCTTTTAAATTGGTTTCTGCCAAAGAGTAAATAATAGTGACCTCCAAAGTAGTCATATCCAATCAGAGAACCCGTGTTTGGGACAACATCTTTTCTTGACCAAATGACATTGAACGCAGTGTCTATCAGATGAACGTTTAAATTATATCCGCCTTTAGGTGCGGCATCGAAGGTCTCTTCCAACACAAGCAGCCCGTTAGTGTTGCCGGATATCACATAAAAATCAGACCTATGGTTCGCCTTCTCGAATTCTATCCTGTCAGGCTGTAAAATGATCGCACTGGTATCTCTTTCTTTCTTCTTCTGTCCGCAGACATACAAAATAGAATTAATCGTCATTAAGAAAAAAAATAAACTTCTCATCTCCAATGGTGTAACAACCTCACAGG
>JAPPDO010000309.1 GCA_028821635.1 Ekhidna sp. | reverse complement strand
CAGAGGAGTTGTCAATGACAACAGTGCCGACTTCGGCGAACTTCGGAGCAAATTCTAGGGCTACCGAGCTTCCTGCTGAGAATAAAGCAATACACGGTTTTCTAGCAATGGCATCTTCCATCGAAATGATGGAGTATTCTTTCCCGCTATAAATGATTTTCTTCCCTAAAGATCGCTCTGATGCTACCGGATACAGTTCAGCAACCTTAAAGTTTCGATCTTCCAAAGTTTCTAACATTTTTTGGCCCACAAGACCGCTGGCACCAACAACAGCAACTTTCATGTTTGTTTAATCATGGAATGATTGAGGATAAACTACAAAATTAGTACATTTATCACCTGATAGCGATTCATTTATGCGTTGGTTCAATCTAACTGCTCTTTTCCTTTTGTGTGTGAGCGCATTTTGTCAATTTACGGATGATTTTACAGATGGGGATTTCACCAAAGATCCTATCTGGGTGGGTGATGTAGGCGAGTTCGTCATCAGTGAGGGTCAATTGAGGTCTAATGGGTCTTCAGAGAGAGCTGTGCTCCATTTATCGACGGCAAGCACTGCTATTAATGACGCTGTTTGGGAGTTTGTAATCCGATTAAACTTTAGTCCTTCAGCCTCCAATCAGGTGAAAGTTTATTTGGTTTCGGACCAGTCAGACCTTGAATCCACATTAAACGGATATTTTCTTGAAATAGGCGATTCCGGTGCTGATCAGATAAAACTTTATCGGCAAGATGGAGATTCGGAGATGCTTCTTTTCACCGGATCGACAGAATTCTCATCAAACATTTTAGTAAATATTAGAGTGACAAGAAATGATGCAGGATTATGGCAAATACTTAGTGACCCTTTAGGCGGAACTGAATTTGCTTCTGAGGGAGGAACTTTTACTGATAACACTTACACGTCCACAGCATATTTTGGAGTAGTCGTAATGCACACTAGCACTCGAAGCAAATCATTTTTCTTTGATGATTTCACAGTGACCGGTACCGGCTTCATTGACAACGAACCGCCAACGATAGTATCTGCTGAAGCAATATCAAACACCGAACTTCAAATTACTTTCAGCGAGGATGTGGAGGAGGCAACGTCCGAAACAATAACCAATTATACAGTTAATAATGGGATTTCAATAATCGTAGCCACCCGAAACAATGCCAATTTCAACACCGTTTCTCTTGTCATCTCATCATTAACGAACGGGCAAGCATATACTGTAACCATCAACAATGTTGAGGACTCCAATGGAAATGTAATAGCTGCCGATTCAGAGGTAAGTTTCCGGTATTTATTTTTTGAGGAAGCTGAAGAACTTGACCTTATTATCAATGAATTTTTGGCAGACCCCACGCCGGCCGCTGCCCTTCCGGAGGGTGACTTCATTGAGATTTTCAACCGATCAAATAAATACATACGCCTTGAAGGCTGGACAATTACCGATAACTCCGGAATGTCAGACCCAATAGGAGATGCTTTCATCGAGCCTAATCAGTACCTCATTCTTACAGGATCGGCTGCGACCTCCGGTTATGAATCCTTTGGAGAGGTTCTTGCTGTTGGTGGCTTCCCAAATTTGAACGCAACGGGCAGTGATGACATTATTTTGAGTAATGCAGCCGGGCTCACAATTGCCGAACTCACTTATCCTTCAAGCCTGATAGAGGATGCAGTCAGTGCAGAACTCATAAATCCGGATGACCCTTGTATTTCTGCCTCAAGCTATCGATTATCAACAGACAGTAATGGAGCGACACCGGGTTCTCAAAACTCAGTTTTTGATGATACGCCGGATACACAAATTCCGGTAATCTCTTCTTTTAGTTTTAAGAATTCTTTGATACTCAGCTTTTCCGAGAAGATGGATGCCGCCACACTTATCTCTTCTTCAAGTTATCAAAGTAGCAGCCTCACTGTAGACCAGGCTGAGGTAGAGGAGAACTTTCCTTTAAGTGTTGAAATAACTTTCATTGAGGAAGTCGTTTTAGGAATCACGTATGATTTTTCAGTCTCTGGATTGTCTGATTGTGCAGGAAATCAAATTAACGATACAACATTGACTTTTGGATTTGGAAGAACGCCGTCTTTTAATGAGCTATTGATCACAGAGATATTTTATGACCCAAACCCTTCCGTAAGGCTTCCGGAGAGGGAGTATATAGAGCTTTTCAACAATACCTCAGCAATTATTTCTACCGAAGGAGTTGCCCTGACAGATGCCACAAGCACTACGCAACTTCCTGCCTTTAACCTCCAGCCTAATACTTTTTATGTTTTAACAACTAATGATGGAGCCAGTGAGTTTTCCATAAACGCAGTTGGAATGACCGAATTCCCATCACTTAACAATTCGGGAGAATTGCTGACCCTGTCCATTGGATCAGACTTAATTTTTTCTATTGATTACACACCGGATTGGCAGGACGATGAGAAATCGGAGGGAGGATATTCCTTAGAAATGGTTGATCTGACAAACCCATGTGCAGAAGAGGCCCGTAACTGGAGAAGTTCTTCAAACCCAAGCGGGGGTACCCCCGGAGCTATTAATTCAATCATAGAGTCCGTCCCTGACAGTTTCGGCCCCCTAATTGAGACGGTCACTGCAATTGCTGCGGATACCATTAAAATTGACTTCAGTGAAAAAATTGACCCATCAGATGTTTCCAATATTCAGATAGAGACGAACCCCGTGATTGCTGCTTTAGAAAGCTATTTTAATTGGAGAAATCCTAGCAGCCTGTTCATCGTTTTATCCGAGGGGCTTCAGGCAAATCAACCTTACACCATCTCATTATCAAACCTGTTTGATTGTCTTGGGAATGAGGTGAGTCCGGAAAGCGTTGTTTTTGCACTACCCCTCAATGCTGAATCCAGGGAAATAAAACTTAGTGAAGTGCTCTTCAACCCTCGATCCGGTGGTGTTGATTTTGTGGAGGTTTATAATGACTCAGAAAATTACCTAACCCTTAAAGCATGGCAATTGGCAAGGTTAGCCGGTGGTGAAGTTTCTGATGCAAGAACAATTACAAATGAAGAGCTTGTAATCAAGCCGGGAGAATATCTTGTTTTTACGACGGATTCAGAAATCCTGATGAATGAATACCCAAAGGGAAAGTTTCGGCAGTTTTTTCAGGTCGCCTCGCTTCCCGGTTATAACGATGATGAAGGAACAGTGATCCTCCTGAACGAATTCAATGAAATCATTGAACAATTCCCTTACCGTGAAGATCAGCACTATGACTTGTTGGAGGATAATCAAGGCATATCACTGGAAAGGATTTCATTCGCTGAACCCGCTGGTAATTCCTCAAATTGGAGGTCTGCGGCAAGTACAGAGGGGTTTGCTACGCCGGGCTATGCTAATTCTCAAGCAATTACTTCCACCACGAAGCCGGCGAAGTTGGTCATTGAACCTAAAGTCTTCATTCCCGGAAATACAGGCTCCGGAAGAGATTTCACCACAATTAATTATCAGTTTCAGTCAGCAGGTCAATTTGCCAATGTGAATATTTATGACCAGAATGGAAGATTGGTAAGAAGTTTAGCTCAGGGAGAGCTTCTCTCAACTTCCGGTTTTCTGCGATGGGATGGAGAAACCAACAATGGCAGCATGGCTCGGACGGGCTACTACATTGTGCTTTTTGAAGTTTATGATACTACTGGGAAAACAGAAATTATTAAAGAGACCGTCGTGGTGGGAAGGGATTTTTAATTAAGAATAATCATAACCGAACTTCTCATTTCTCCTTTTGTCTGCATAATTTCGCTTGAAATTTTAAACACAGAGCCTCTAAAGTTTACTACCATGAGCAAAAAAACGAGATACTCAGATGAGGAGCTAAAAGCGTTTGAAAAACTCATTATTCAAAAATTAGAGAAAGCCAAGGAAGAGTTACACAGCCTGAAAGCCTCAATCATACGTGAAGAGGAAGACACAGGCGATAGCTTTTCTTCAGTAAAAACCTTAGAAGATGGCACGGATACCGCTGAAAAAGAGCGATTAAGCCAACTGGCCGGACGGCAGCAGAAATTTATTACTAATCTTGAAAACGCTTTAGTAAGGATAAAAAACGGCACCTATGGAATTTGTCTGAATACCGGAAAATTAATCGCTAAAGAGCGTTTGATGGCCGTGCCTCATACGACGCTGAGCATTGAAGCTAAGCTCAACAGGAGAGGTTAGTTGGACTTTCTACCCATTCATATTGAAGCATTGATTTTTTGTTCTCCAAAACCCATCACAGAAAGTGAACTACAGGACTGTCTTGTAGAAATGTTTGATGCAGAGGTAGCGTATGCAGATATTGTGGCAGGGTTGGAACGGATCAAACAAAAGTTTGATGCCGAAGCCTTCGCCATAGAACTGGTAAAATCCGGTGGAGGGTACCAGTTTCTCACAAAGCCCGCTTATCAGGGAGGCATTCGCATCCTCCTCAGACAGCAATCAAAAAAACGCCTTTCCAACTCCGCATTAGAAACGCTGTCCATCATTGCATACAAACAACCGGTCACTAAGAGTGAGGTGGAGCAGATCAGAGGTGTAAATTGCGATTATGCCATTCAAAAACTGCTTGAAAAAGAACTCCTGGAGATCAAAGGAAAGTCCGAAGGTATAGGACGGCCTTTACTTTATGGCACCGGACGGCATTTTATGTATTACTGCGGTATCAATGATCTAAAA
>JAPPDO010000431.1 GCA_028821635.1 Ekhidna sp. | reverse complement strand
AAGAATAAGATAGAATAAGCAAAAACTTGCTTGGAATCAAATCAGAGAAGCACGTAATTTTTTATCAAATAATTTCTAATGATGAAGTGGAGGTTATAAGAATTTTACACGAACGAATGGACTTGAAAAATAGGATTAAAGAATAATAAATATACCTCCAACAAGGGGTATGAGTAATTGCTATTTTATTCATTGTCTACGAAAATTCCTGCGGATTTTCTATTCGTTGTTTTTTTACTTATTTTCCAGCTAGTCATAGCCTAAAACGTTATGAGCAAAGGAAAGCAACTATTATTTTCAATTTGGCGTCAATAAATAAAACGATAATTTATGAACTTCAATTATAGACTCCTGACATTCGGTACTTTATTAATGTTCATCTCTTGCAATAATGGGGAAATGGAAATATCCACAATATCAGGGAATGCCCACCTAACTTCGAAACTTGAAGATGGAAAAGTGAGTGGGTTTTCATTTGAACAGAAAGGAGTTATCACCTTAACCAGCGAGAACCAAATTGACTTCCTAATATTTACCTTAACTAATGAATTAGCAAGTCCAGTTGGCTCGTTTTTATCTTCTCCAAACTTGGATACTGAATTTGCATCCTCTACTCCAGCCGACATAAGACTGAATACTGATACATTTAATGAGATATTGGCAGTTCCAGATTCAATTAGCAACTGGGAGAATATCGCCCCAGTACAAACAGGAGAAATTTGGTTTGTTAGAACTAGGAATGGTAAGTACGGGAAGCTTCTTTTAAACGAAGTTTCTGAAATCACCGACCGAGAAGGGACAACAGTATCTTCTTTTGCAAAATTTGAGTGGGTATTCCAGCCTAATGGAACAAGAGTTTTCTAAATACTCATAACATAAGCTATAAATGAATGGGATTTTATCAGTTAGGATATTTTCGTGGGGATTGGAAAGTCCGCTATACCTTACCTTCAAAAAAGGCTCCTAATTAATTACTAAAAGGTTATTATAAAAGTTATGATCCCAAATGTCATTTATTTGAAGGAAAACCAAGTACTCCCTACTCTGCTTCAAGTGCCAAACAATTCTTTAAGTGGAGGAGAAGAATATAAAATTAACAAAAATATCATCTTACATTCATTGCGGCATCGTTCTGTGGCACATTTATGAGAAATGATACCCATTTACACTATAGTATAAGAATTACAAGGTTACAAAAGCCCCAAAATAACGATGATCTATACTTATGTAACTAATCATAGTCTTCAAAGCATAAAAAATCCATTTGATGCATTATAAAAATAAAATATATAAATACTGCGTTTTATACTTCATGTTAGCATGATAAATACATATATTGAACTCCTATATCAAGTTGTGCTTCATGCAAGAGATATATAACAATATATTTTGGCATTATGACAATATGTACCTTTGAAAAAAGAATGAAATTACGATGGAAAAGAAAACCCTATCAAACCTACTTGAAGGAAAAATATTTCGGATTCCTGATTATCAACGTGGATACGCTTGGGAAGAAAAACAATGGAAAGATTTTGTTCAAGATATTGACGCTTTGATTGACGACAAAATTATTAGTCATTATACAGGAACAATAGTAATTTATCAACCAAAAAAGAAACCTACAGAGAATTACGGGACTAAAAAGTTGGAGGTTGTTTATATTGTAGACGGGCAACAGAGGTTGACAACCTGTAGTCTGTATTTGGCAATTATTCTAAACGAATTGATCAATAAGGGAGAGGAAGATTTTAAAGCTGAAATCCCAATTTATCTTCTATCGGGAGCTAAAAGTAAGCTGAGGTTAAATAATGATACCGCAGACTTCTTTTTTGACTTAATATCAAAGGGAAGTACAAATGTTAATGCATCAACTGTTCATCAAAAAAGACTTCTGAAGGGTTATAATTACCTAAGATTGCACATTGATGAACAATTAGAAAAACGAGGTGTAGATGGGATTGATTACCTAAAAGATTTATTTGATGCAATAATCAGAAAACTTAACTTTTCATTCTATCCTATCGAAGTTGAGAGTGAAATAGGTATGACTTTCGAACTAATGAATTCAAGGGGTAAAGACCTATCATCATTAGAACTGTTAAAAAACTATTTGATGTATTGGGTTTACAGGAATGTAAGTTTACCAAACGAAAAGGAAGATTTAACAACTACTATCAATAAATCGTGGAAAGAAGTTTATATTAACATTGCAAACTGTAACGGTAGCGAAAATCAGTGTTTGAGAATTGCATGGACATTGTACCATTCTTGTACTCCAAAACATTGGAACGGCTACACAGGTTTTAAAGCTAATGATGTTATTCCATTGAGGGATTTCTCAAAGAGAACTAAAAAGGATACACAAAATTTTATCTCAACAATAACATCTGGTTTAGCCGAAATATCAATGCACTATTCAGCAATAATAAAGCCATCTATAGATTCCAAAATAGAAGGTGAATTTACATGGTTAACCAAAATAAAAAATTCGGGTAATGTTGCTAATTATCTTCCATTAACGATTGCGGTTAGAAAAGGTGTAATAGCAGGCGAAATAACCTCAGAGAGTTACATTGAGTTACTCAAAGCTTTAGAATTGTTTTCTTATCGTGTTTTCTTGTGGGCAGAGAAACGTAGCAATGCTGGACTTTCAAAGTTTTACCGATGGGCTGATGACATTTCTAAAAAAAAGCATAGTGTAGAATCAGTAACGGACCGGATTTTTGGAACAATTAACGGGTATTCAAACGAGAATAGTTTTAGAAAAGAATTGCAAGAGAAATCTGATTGGTATCATTTGCGTAGACGACTATTAAGGTATACCTTATACGAATATGAGCTATGTTTATTGAAATCCGAAGGGAAAGGAGCAAAACCCAAATTGGCATGGAGTGATTTGACAGATGCTACATTTGAGCATATTCTTCCTCAAAATCCTACAGAAAATTCAGAATGGAAAAGAAAATGGTCTGACTCAAATTTTCGCTCATACCTCCATGATATATCAAACATCGTTCTGACAAAAGATAACTCCCATTATTTAAATTTTGACTTTAATAGGAAAAAAGGAAACTCTGGTGCAGGTCACTGTTATGCTAATTCTGATATAAGACAAGAAAGAAAGATTTCTGAATTTGAAGATTGGACTGCTGATAGTTGTAAGGAACGAAGAAAATCACTTATTTCTTGGATTATTGAAAGATGGGGAATCAATAAGCATTTTGAAGTACCTGTCGATGTTGAGGAAATTGAAGAGGAGGAGATGGAAAATGTAGAATAAAGCACAATAATGGTTATAAATAATTTCTTGTTTCTGTCTACTTTGGAAATTATGCAGGGATTCTTAGTTTGGCGTGTAGTTGCTAAATTAACCGCTAAACCACGCAACTACTCACAGACAAGACCGTTGGCCACAATATGGTCAATTAATTTAGGCAGCATTTTTGCTTCTTATAAAGGGAACTCTTACCTTTATTTTTTGTTTAAGGTATTATTATGGCACAAGTTTTTGAATCAAATGTAGTTGCAGCAATTCCAGCCAGGATAACTGATACACAAGTACTCCATTTATTGCACTCGGAAGTTATGAGCAAAATGCAAGTCCAAGTGCTTAAGAATTACATTCAGTTAGAAGATGAAACCTTGAGTGATTGGTTGAATGTAAGTGTCAAGACTTTCAGAAATTACAAGAAAACTGATGCCGAGTTAAAAGAAAACATTAAAGAACAGATTATTCTACTCATATCGCTATTCAAACATGGCAAGGAAGTTTTTGGAACGACGGATCAATTTATTGATTGGATGAAGATTGATAATCCATTCCTTGACTACAGCAAGCCAATAGATTATCTGAATACAATTACAGGAATTCGTTTTATAAATGACCGTCTGACAGCTATAGAATACGGCGATAACGTATAACCGGGTGGAGGTTTACAGAATATCTCATGAAGATTACTCCACAAAACTAACTGCTTAGGGAAGTGCAAATAGATGGAACTTTGATGGCCAGAAAGTAATATATGCTGGCCAATCTCGCTCGTTATCTTCTTTAGAACTTGTGGTTCATAGATCCTATGTAAAACCTACTGAACCATATAAGATGATGATAATATCAATAGCAGATGACCAACAACTTTATAGTGAAATCAAGATTGCAAGTTTGCCCACTAACTGGAGAAAGATCGCTGCCTATTCTGATTTACAGAAAATAGGTTCAGAGTGGTATAAATCAAAATCATCGCTTATACTAAAAGTTCCATCTGCCATTATTTCGTATGAGTCTAACTACATAATAAATATTGAACACCCTGATTTTGCTAAAAATGTTCATTTGGTGCGAACCGAAGAGTATTTTTGGGATGACAGGCTTTTGTAAACAATTAAAATCAAAATCACGAAATGAAATTGAAAAACCTGGGATAGAGATAGAAAAGATAGGTTAAGATACCCGTTGTGCATTTTAAACGAATGCTCATTTTTTGATGTGTCACAAAAATAAAAACACATAAATACTACAGTTTATACTTGACATCAGCATTGTAAGCGCATAGATTGCATTTTATAAACAAGTTGGGTGTAATTAAAAGAACAATGATATGAACAAGGTTATTTTTTTAGAGATATTGATTTATAGCCTAATTGGTAGTTATGCTTTCGGACAATGTGATGATTATCAAAATTATA
>JAPPDO010000104.1 GCA_028821635.1 Ekhidna sp. | reverse complement strand
CATTGGATCAGTGCGAAAGCTATTCACTTTCTTCATGTGTTTCTTGCTATTCCCAAAAATAAAGAACCAGACATATCATCATTACTTCCAACATTGTGGGAGCGCAGTGTGACAACCATTACTTCTGTTACGGATTTTGAAAAAAAAGAAATGAATCACTATTATTTGAAAAGAGAGACCAGACTGAAACCTAATCATTTAGGAATACCGGAACCGATAGATAAGGTTTGTGCAGATTTTACTACGGTGGAAGCGATTTTAATTCCATTATTGGCAGCGGATAAAGCCGGCGGGAGAATTGGATATGGAGGAGGGTTTTATGATCAACTTTTGAAAGAAAAAAAAACGGTTAAGATTGGGTTAAACCTTTCAAATCCGGTGGATAAACTACAACAAATTGAAAGATGGGATGTACCTTTGGAGTTCTTAATAACACCATTTAAAATCTATAATTATGGCTAAAATCACTCTTGGAGGAAACGAAATAAACACTATTGGCGATCTACCGAAAGTGGGCAGCAATGCACCCGACTTCCTATTGGTCTCCAAAGACATGAAAGAAAGGACATTAGCAAGCTATCATGGTCAAAAAGTAATCCTGAATATTTACCCAAGCATTGACACAGGTATTTGTGCCATGTCTACGGTAAGGTTCAGCAATGAGGCTTCTAACCTTGATAATACCAAAGTAGTATGTGTTTCCAGAGACCTCCCATTTGCTTTAACGAGATACTGTGAATCAGAGAATATTGAAAACCTTGACAACTTATCGAATTTTAGAGATGAGGGAAGTTTTGGCAAGCACTACGGCGTAGAAATCATTGATGGCGATTTTAAAGGTCTTAATGCCCGTGCAATTGTTATAATAGACGAAGAAGGAAAAGTAAAATATACTGAATTAGTGCCCGAGGTAGGTCAGGAACCAAACTACGAAGCAGCGTTCTCGGCACTTAATTAGTTAGTCTTATTTTCAATTTATATATAAGCCCCGGCCCATCTTTGAAAGATAGGCACATTTTCCGGTTGATAGTCACTCAAATGTTATCATCAAGTTGAGAAATCTGCTTTTCATGCTTGCCTCAGTTCCCTTGTTCACTTTTGCTCAAGACAGGTTCACCGTCAATGGATATGTAAAAGATGCTTCCAATGGAGAATCTTTGATTGGAGCTGCTGTTTTGGTGAAAGAACTTGGTATAGGTAATACCACCAACGTTTATGGTTTCTATTCCATCACTGTGCCTTCAGGTGATTATACCATTAAGGTAAGTTACTTAGGGTTTCAAACCCAAATAAAAGAGGTCAGCTTAACCGAGAACAGCAGAATTGACATTGAACTTGAAGAAGAGCAAACAACGCTTCAAGAGGTAGTTGTGACCGCTGAAGATGCAGCTAAAAATGTCACTTCTACTGAGATGAGTGTTGCTGAACTTGACATTAAAACTGCAAAGAAGATGCCTGCATTTATGGGAGAAGTAGACATAATAAAGAGCCTGCAATTACTCCCCGGCGTGAGCACCGTAGGTGAGGGAGCATCAGGCTTTAATATTAGAGGGGGAAGTGTTGGCCAGAATCTTCTTCTGTTAGATGAGGCTCCGGTTTATCAGAGTTCACATCTGTTTGGATTCTTTTCCGTATTCAATCCCGATGCTGTCAAAGACATGAAGCTCTACAAAGGAGGGATTTCGGCTCAATATGGAGGTAGGATTTCATCCGTTCTGGATATCAGGATGAAAGAGGGGGACTCAAAAAAAATGAATTATGAAGGGGGAGTCGGGCTGATTTTCGGGAGGTTTGCCGTTCAAGGGCCAATTATTAAAGACAGAACCTCATTTATTGTGGCGGGAAGAAGATCGTGGGCCGACCTTTTGCTCAAACCGGCGAATGCGCTGGGCAGTGATGATCAGGTTTATTATTATGATTTGACGATGAAGGCGAATCATATCTTCAATGATCGAAATAGATTGTTTCTATCAGGATATTGGGGTAGAGACATTTTTCAGTTTGAAGGTGCCGGATTTAACTGGGGAAACAGAACCAGCACTTTGCGCTGGAATCACTTGGTAAACGATAGACTATTCACTAATTTTTCGCTGATTTATAGCCAATATGACTATGAACTTACTTTCGGTGAAGAGGCAGCTAACTCCTTCAACTGGGACTCTGAAATTACCGCTGTTGAGTTTAAGCCTCAGGCTTCTTACTTTATCAATGCCTCGAATGAACTGAACTTTGGCGGCCAGCTTACGTATTATGAATTTGAGCCTGCCAATGCGATAGGTGTTTCCGAAGGCGAACCCATTGACATTTCAGTTGCGAAACGTTATGCCGCTGAAGGGGCTATCTACCTAAATAATGGTCAGAAAATTTCCGACAGGCTTAAATTGACCTACGGTATACGCCTCTCCGCTTTTAATTTTCTGGGTTCCGGTAATGCGTATATTCTTGAAAACCCTAGCCCGGGCCGAAGAAAGCAGATTGTGGACACCGTTCGCTACACAAGCGGCGAAGTAATTGAATCTTTTATTACTCCGGAGCCAAGAATTTCATTCAATTATCAACTTAACAAAACAAGTTCTATTAAAGGGAGCTATAATCGGATGGCGCAATATATCCATCTCGTCTCTGTCACAACTGCATCAACTCCTTTGGATCTCTGGGTTCCGAGCACGAATAACCTTGCACCGGAAAGTGCCCATCTTTATAGTTTGGGCTATTTCAGAAACGTTAGAAACAACAAATACGAGCTATCGGGAGAGGTCTATTTTAGAACGATCGAAGACCAACTTGACTACAGAAACGGACTCTCTACCGGAGACTTGTTAATCAATGAAGTAGTAGAAAGAGACCTTCTCTCCGCTAAGGGCAGAGCGTATGGCCTGGAACTTTACGCAAAGAAGAATAGTGGTAAACTAAGCGGTTGGGTTTCGTATACGTTGGGTCGGGCAGAGATTAAGGCGAATGGGCTAAACAATGATGAATGGTATGCTGCCAATCAGGATCAAACACATAATTTGAAAATTACCGGTTTTTATAATTTGAGCAAAAAAGTCCAGCTCTCCGCAAATTTTGCCTTTATTACCGGCAGGCCCTTTACGGTAATGAATGAAACCTATGAAATAGCAGGTTATACTGTGTACAACGGGGACGGAGGACGTAACAACGACCGGATTGCTGACTATCACAGGCTAGACATATCAATGAACATCAACCTTTACAAAGGCAGCAAACCCGAAAGAGAAAGTAGTTTGACTTTGAGTGTCTACAATGTATATGGAAGAGAGAATGCGTTCTCGAATTTTATCAATCAAAGCGGCGCAAACTTTGGCGAGACAGCAATACCTCAGTACAATCAATTCTCCGTTATTGGTTTCCCACTTCCCAGTATTTCCTATAACTTCAGGTTTTAAGGATGACCAGAATTAACCATATATTCACCCTTTTGCCGTCGCTAATCTTGCTTTTTAGTTGTGAGCAGACAATCAATGTTGATACCGAAAATATAGAGTCCTCCATCGTGATTGATGCGTTCATTGATAACCTCCCCAAGACGCAAACGATAAGTATTACCCGATCAAGGCCGTTTTATGATAATACAGCATTTGAGCGCATAAGTGTAAATGCCGTTTATATTAAAGACCTAACAGACCCCGCTCAGCCGGA
This sequence comes from Ekhidna sp., assembly GCA_028821635.1. Lineage (GTDB taxonomy): Bacteria > Bacteroidota > Bacteroidia > Cytophagales > Cyclobacteriaceae > Ekhidna. The sequence continues at coordinate 1,053 of JAPPDO010000104.1, read as the reverse complement.
TTACGTCTTTGTTGAGGCAATCCCCGGCATTTATGAATGGGCACCAACAAATCCGCCGGATTCTTTTGGAATCATAGGGCATAATTATCAATTGGTCGTAGTTGACGGTGCCTCTGAGTTTCGGGCCATATCTACACTGAATCCTGTGCCGGTAATTGACAGCATCCGGTTCAATTTTGAGGAAAAGTCTGCTTTTTTTGATGAGCGATTTGAAGCGGAGTTCTTCGCAAACGACCTATCCGGTTTCGGAGATACTTACTGGATTAAAGGATTTAAGAATGAATTTTTTTTGGACAAACCCGAATACATTACTACTTCTTACGATGGAGGATTCTCTGCAAGTAATGAAGATGGCATTCTTTTCATACCGCCTTTAAGGACTTCAATCAATCCATTTGAAGAAGATGAGCAGGGTTATGAGATCGGAGACAGTGTAAGAGTGGAATTGTTGAGTATCACCGAAGATGCCTTTTTATACCTCAACGAAATCCTCGCTCAAACAGATCGACAGGGAGGCATTTCCGAGCTCTTTTCCGTCCCTAGTACCAATTTGAATAGTAACATACAAGTCATTTCAGGAGATCAGCTTGTTTTAGGCTTCTTTTGTACTTCTTCGGTGTCCACTGCAAAGTCAACACTAACGGCTGATCTTGCAAAGGTGCAAGAGACAGGGTGAATTAATAGCTCCTTAAAAAACTTTAACTAATTCCCGAACAGTGCTCATAAGTAACCCGGATTCGATGTAATTTTTTCTTTTAGATGGGCAGAATAAGTTGTTTTGTATTCCTAAAATTCATTTTGAGGTAAAATCTTTTCCCTGAAAAATTATATTTTATTAATGAAACTGATGCCGGTGCAAATTTCTGTTGACAAAGGCAGTATTCACTTTTAGTACTTAGTAACCTTTTTTGATGGCCGGATAGGAAGCCTTTACAGCAACCGTCAATAGTGCAGAAGATTTCGACGGTTTTAGTGGCAAATATTTTAGGTAGATTTTTAGTCAATAAAAATTGAACTCCAATCTGTTAATATACTAAAATCCTATTGAGTTTA
>JAPPDO010000155.1 GCA_028821635.1 Ekhidna sp. | reverse complement strand
CTTACGAGCAAAATCTGAATATAATGGATATGACTGCTTTCACGCTTTGTCAGGAAAACAGTCTGCCTATCGTAGTATTTAACATGAATGAAAAGGGTAATCTCTTAAAGATAATTAAGGGGAAAGAAGTTGGAACTTTGATTAATTAGAAAATTAAAACAGAAACAAATGGAAGAAATAAGAACCTATTTATCTACAGCTAAAGAAATGATGGAGAAGTCAATGGATCATGTTAGGAACGAATTTTCAAAAATCCGTGCCGGTAAAGCCATGCCCGGTATGGTTGAAGGAGTAGAGGTAGAATATTACGGCAACATGACTCCATTAAATCAAATTGCGGGGGTGACTACTCCTGACGCACGAACTATCAGTATTAAGCCCTGGGAGAAGGATATGCTTCAGGAAATTGAGCGGGCTATTATTAATAGCGACTTAGGGTTTAATCCCCAAAATGATGGAGAACAAATTCGTATCAATGTCCCTCCTTTAACCAAAGAAAGAAGACTTCAACTTGTGAAACAAGTGAAAACCAAAGCAGAAAATGGAAAAGTTAGCATCAGAAATATTAGGAAGGATACTAATGACTCATTGAAGAAACTTGAAGGTGTCTCTAAAGACCTTATCAAAGATGCAGAGAGCGGTGTGCAGAAGTTAACGGATACTTACATATCGAAAATTGATGCGATGACAGAGGCAAAAGGGGAGGATATTATGACAGTTTAATCAACATAATATTTTTTTCTTTTTATCACTAAATCAACGGGATCGGGAACCAAATACTTGATCGACTTTCCTTCTCTTATCAGTTTTCTAATGAATGTGGCTGAGATATTCATCTCCGGTGCTTCAATCATTTTTACGTTACCATGATTGATAAGGTCGGAAGTTTTGGTGTGTGGTCTTGGGTAGACAATCAATCTAAAATGCGCTAGAATCTGTTTATAATTTTTCCACTTTGAAAATGATAAAAGATTATCCGCACCAATAATCAGATGAAAGACCTTTTCGGGATATTTTTCCTGGAGAACGATAAGTGTATCAATTGTATAACTCGGCTTAGGCATATTAAACTCTACATCACATGATCTAAAGTGATAATCATCCGTAACTGCCACATTTACCATATCAAGGCGGTCAAATTCATGCAGTAGGTTTTTGTTCTTTTTAAAAGGGTTTTGAGGGCTAACAACAAACCAGACTTCCTGCACCAATGTAGTCTCTTTTACCAGGTTGGCGATAATCATGTGGCCAGTATGGATTGGATTAAAGGACCCAAAGAATAAACCAATATCCATCATGCTTTAATAAATTTTCTTATCAAGATCTCCGCTTCTTCAATTGCTGTCCGGAGGTCTTCATTGAGGATTACCTCATCAAAGTCTTTTTCTTTTTCCATTTCCAGAAGTGCCTTTTCTACCCTCATTTGTAGCGAATATTCACTCTCAGTATCTCTTTTTTTCAGTCGCTCCCTCAGTACTACTGCATTAGCAACCTTGATAAATATGGATAGTGCTTTATTCTGAAATAATTTTTTCAGGTTAATTCCCCCTCGCACGTCCACATCAAATATGATGTGATTGCCCTCGTCCCAAATTCTTTGGATTTCTGCGTTGAGGGTCCCATACCAGATGCCTTCGTAAACCTCTTCCCATTCCAAGAGTTGGTTAGTTTTAATCTTCTCCTGAAAGTCCTCTTTTGTCAGGAAGTAGTAGTCCAAACCGTCAATCTCTGAGGCTCTCTTCTGCCGGGTTGTTGCCGAGATGGAAAATCTAAGTTCAGGAATCCTTTCAAGTAACTCACGAACAATCGTCGTCTTTCCTGACCCTGAGGGAGCAGACAATATAACAACTCTTCCGTTCATTTTAGTGAAGTTAAGCCAGTCAGTCAATAACCCTTGATCTGATTTCCTGAGCTAACTCTTCCGGGATAAGTTTATAACTAACCTTCGTTTTGATAAGCTGACGAAGCTGGAGTTCTATATTATAATGTGCAAAACAGACTGCGCATTCTTTTATATGCAAATTGAAAAGTGCTCGTTGATCGTCAGAAGCCTCATTGTCTAGCACGAGATTCAGTATTCTAAAGTATTTCTTAGAATCATTACACTTACAATCAGGACACTCGGACATAGAATTAAATTTCTACTTTAATAAGTGAAAATCAACTCAATAAGTTCACGGGGTCAATTGTAACCCATTGAATGTGCATAAGAACTTAGTTTATCCCTTAAAAGATTTCTTGCTCTATGAAGTCTAGACCTTACAGTTCCTATAGGAATATCTAATATTTTCGCCATTTCTTCATAAGTAAAGTCTTCCAAATCACACAAAATGATTACCGTTCTAAAATCAACTGTCAAAGAGTTTAGCGCATTAGAGACTTCATCTCCTGTCATATCCTTTGTGGTTTCTAATTGAAGACTGACGGCTGCGTTGCTTGGTGTGTCTTCAGAGTTATAAAACTGTTCCACTTCCTGATAATCAACCTTGGCAGGCTGTTTATTCTTCTTCCTGTAGTCGTTAATGAAATTGTTCTTCAAGATTCTATACAACCATGCTTTAGCATTTGTACCTTCCTGAAATGAATTGATGAATCTATACGCTTTTAGATAAGTATCCTGAACTAAATCTTTTGCCTCATCCTCATCAAAAGTGAGCTTGAACGCAAAATTGTATATTGAATTTATATGCGGCATAAATTCATTTTCAAAAACTTTTATCTTTTTAACGTCTGAATATCTACTTCGGATTGAAGGATTTACTGTTTGCATCATCTTTTTTTGACTTATAGGTTTGTATACGAGGTTTAATTAATGATTGTTTCAGGAAGGTTCCCAAATTCACTAATATTCTCTTTTACGAAAACAAAAAACAAGGCGTAGTGTTTCAGGGCCATCTCAAATAAACAGCCTTGTGAAAATTTCTCAAACTGACTGGAATTAATATCTGTAGTATTCCGGTTTAAATGGCCCTTTAACCTCTACCCCTATGTATTCGGCCTGGTCGGTTGTTAGCTGATCTAGTTCTACTCCAATTTTTTCTAAATGTAGTGCCGCCACTTTCTCGTCCAGATGTTTAGGGAGCATATAAACCGCATTTTCGTAGTTTTCATGATTTTCCCACAATTCAATCTGTGCTAATGTCTGGTTAGTGAATGAATTTGACATCACGAAAGACGGATGACCCGTCGCAACGCCAAGATTGACTAGTCTGCCTTCCGCAAGCACTATGATGTCGTTTCCGTCAATGTTGTAAAGATCAACCCGGGGCTTGATTTCTACTTTCGTATCTCCGTGTGCTTCGTTTAACCATGCCATATCAATCTCATTGTCAAAGTGACCGATGTTGCAAACAATCGCTTTGTCTTTCATTGACTTGAAGTGTACCTCTTTAATGATGTCTTTATTTCCGGTAGCGGTCACAATAATGTCTGCTTGCGGTATGGCATTAGTCATTTTTCTTACCTCAAATCCATCCATTGCAGCCTGAAGTGCACAAATTGGGTCAATTTCTGTTATGATTACACGAACTCCAGCCCCGCTTAAAGAGGCGGCTGACCCTTTCCCGACATCACCATAACCTGCAACTACGGCCACTTTCCCAGCCAGCATAATATCAGTGGCCCTTCGGATGGCATCCACAAGCGATTCTTTACAACCGTATTTATTATCAAATTTTGACTTCGTAACCGAGTCATTCACATTGATGGCAGGGATGGGGAGTGTCCCGTTTTTCATTCGCTCGTAAAGCCTGTGGACACCCGTTGTTGTCTCTTCTGAAAGCCCTTTAATGCCTTTAATCAACGCGGGATATTTATCCAAAACCATGTTGGTGAGGTCGCCCCCGTCATCTAAAATCATGTTGAGCGGCTGATCCTCCGGGAAGGCAAACAAGGTTTGTTCTATGCACCAGTCAAACTCCTCTTCGTTCATCCCTTTCCATGCGTAGACCGGAACACCAGACTCTGCAATCGCTGCGGCGGCGTGATCCTGCGTTGAAAAAATATTGCAAGAAGACCAGGAAACATAAGCCCCTAATTCAACTAATGTCTCAATGAGTACTACAGTTTGGATGGTCATGTGAAGGCATCCTGCTATTCTGGCACCTTTCAGCGGCTTGCTATCTCCGTATTCTTTGCGCAGTGCCATCAGACCCGGCATCTCTGCCTCCGCAAGCCTTATTTCCTTTCGGCCCCAATCAGCAAGGGCGATATCTTTTACTTTAAATCTTTCAGCAACAGTTACACTCATTTCGATATAATCAAGGATTTGTTTTTCAAGAATCGTGCAAAGATACACACAGCTTTGAAGAACAAAACTCCTTGATGCTGCCAGAAGGTTTAGATAACAATTATTTGAATAATTTTAATATCATTTATTGTTTTCTGATTTTTAGTTGTTTGTTTAAGATAACAAGGATTTCAATAAGTAAATTTATGTTGAGAATAAATTCTAACTATGATATTAACTGAAAACTACAAACAACACGTAGATAAAGGTGTCTCTACGTTTTTCACAGAAATCCTCTCTAGGTGTAGTTTACGAACCAACGGGAATGGCCAAATCGGGGGATTTTTTGTTTATTGGAAAGCAAAAACTATACTGAACTCACGCTAATCAAAACACACTTAAATTCTTTGGCTTGAATACTTCGGTAAGTTATTTACCTGAATGTCTTTGTCCAAGGGTCGAATCCAATTAGGTTCATTTTTGTAAAGCGCAACAGGGAGTTGTAAAAATGTTGCCGCCGTTTTCTGAT
>JAPPDO010000401.1 GCA_028821635.1 Ekhidna sp. | reverse complement strand
GCTAAAAAAGCAACGAAATATATTAAAGCGTAGATACAATCTACGCTTAGACTAAGAGGGTTTTTATCATAACAATGACTGCTAAATACTCAACAATAACCCCTGACCGGGCAACAATGACCACCGGACGGACAACGATAGCCCCTGACTATATTGTAACTCAGATTTAAACAGAAAAGCCTCGCTCTTTTCAAACGAGGCTCTATTTAGTGGGCCCACCAGGGCTTGAACCTGGGACTTACTGATTATGAGTCAGTTACTCTAACCAACTGAGTTATAGGCCCAACTATTTTAATTTCAAAATTACTTAACAGAAAGATATCTAAACAGGCTTTCAAAAAAGTATACAATATTACATATTTGCTCTTTAATTAATTATCAATCCTAATGTCCGATTTACTGCAAGGCATTGATGCGATTATTTTTGATTTTGGGAACGTACTCATTGATCTGAACTATCCTGAAATAATCAGGAAGCTCCGAAAGGTAGCTCGAAGAAGTCAAAGCAATATTGAGGATCTTGTGGTGAATGCCAACGTTCTGCAACTATTTGAAACGGGTAAGATCGGCCCGAAAAGATTTAGAGCCGAATTCAATCGCATCCTTGATATCAACTTATCTGAGTCTGAATTTGATAAAATATGGAATAGTCTGTTAGGAAGCATCAGCAAGGAAAGGATGGATAACGTGTTGGAAGTGGGCAAGAGGTATAAAACATATATTCTCAGCAATTCAAATATCATTCACGAACTGGCTTTTGAAGAAATGGTGATTGATGCTACGGGCAGGCCAAGCGTTCGGGATTTTGTTGATAAGGCTTATTTTTCTCATGAAATCGGTATGCGTAAGCCGGATTTGGAATGCTATCAGTTCGTGATAGAGGATATTGACCTGTACCCGTCAAGAATGTTATTTCTGGATGATCGCTTAGATAATGTAGCGGCGGCAAGAGAGGCCGGCATGAAGGCTGTTCAGATTTTTCAGCCTGACAAACAGATAAACGATATTTTCGGTTTTGGACAAAAAGATTAAATCCTATCTAACTCATATTGGTTTATTTATCGTTACGCTTATCACGACTACCTTGGCAGGCACGGAGTGGTCAACCGGAAAATTCCTGATTTTGGGAATGAAGCCGGAGGACTTTCTGTTTGGTTTTAACTTTTCACTTCCTTTTTTAGCTATTCTCACGGTTCATGAATTTGGCCATTATTTCACTGCGAGGTATCATCATATCAACGTTTCATTACCGTATTACATTCCAATGTGGCTTGGGTTTATTGTGGCTCCCTCCATTGGCACTATGGGTGCTTTTATCCGTATTAAGTCGCAGATTGTAAGCAGAACCAACTATTTTGATGTCGGAGTCTCCGGCCCAATTGCGGGGTTTGTAGTGGCAGTTTTTATCCTTTGGTATGGATTTACTCACCTTCCCGGCGAGGAGTACCTCTATGCAATTCATCCGGAGTATTTAGAATACAACTCCATCAATGAGGCTATTGAAGCAGGAGAGGGAACTGTAATTTTTCTGGGAGGCAATTTACTTTTTGACTTTTTTAAAGACCATGTGGCTGATCCGGAGAAAGCTCCACACCCGAATGAGATCATTCATTATCCATGGTTACTTGCCGGCTATCTGGCACTTTTTTTTACCGCCCTGAATTTACTCCCAATGGGGCAATTGGATGGAGGACACGTACTTTTTGGATTGTTTGGCACGAAGAATCATGCGGTCATTTCAAGGGTGTTATTCACAGGTTATCTATTTTACGCCGGTCTGGGCTGGATAACGGTGGATGATTTGGAGAATAACTCTCCTCAATCACTGGCCTTCTTTATTTTCAATCTTGCCGCTTATCTTTATGTGCTTTATTTGTGTGCATACTCCTTGTTTAAGGATACCCGGACAAGGCTTCTTTACGCTACCATCCTGCTAACCATTCAGTTTTTTGCAGCTTCACTCTTTAAGGTAGAAGGGTATCCGGCGTGGATTGTTTTTTCATTACTTATCGGACGGTTTATTGGGATTGATCACCCGCCGGTAGTTGATAACCGACCACTCAGCCTCGGAAGAAGAATTTTAGGCTGGCTGGCACTGGCTATTTTTATTTTGTGCTTTAGTCCGAGGCCATTGATCATTGAGGGGCTTTAACAACTATTGCTTGATAAGTTTTCTGGTTATAACGCCCGAATCGCCATAAATCACCACAAGATAGAGCCCGGAATCAAGCGTTGATAGATCATGTTCTTCCTGCTTTTTCTGAACAAAGACAAGTTGGCCGGATAGGTTCCGTATTTCAATTTTTTGGTAATGCCCGCTAACCTGTAGAAACGCATCAGCGGGGTTTGGATAAATGGTGTGTTCATCAAACTCATTCTCTGTGGTACCTAATACCAACTCAAACCCTGACTTGAAGACGGGCCTGATCATAATAGCACCCCGAAGTCTTTCGTTTCTTACCCATTGATCATCGGAATTTTCAAAAATGTATTTGGCAGCTTCCGGATTACTGCGGTCAAAACCGATTCCAATAAATTCATTGACATTCTGCTCATAAGTAATGAAAAAAGTATCTGACACCACCAGCGAACGGTCCAGTTGGTACCTTTGAAATTGATTGAGTTTGTCTGTCCTGTTAATGGCGACCGACTGGGAGATACGTGTACCAGCATTGTTTAGGTCATTGAGTATTCTTAGTGTGATAGCCCTTCCGTCACTCGCAGGGGCAATATTTGGAAAGTAGATATCAATATGAGTAAGCGTATCCGGTTGATTAACCCAATATTGAACCGCTACCTGACCTCCTAAAATATTGGTACCCGCAGCGTACTCTGCCGTTCCATCATCGTAGGCATAAAAATCCTGAAGTAAATACTGCGTTCGGGTAGTATCATTGACTCTCAGGTTGACAGGGCTGTCATCCAAAAATTTAATGTTTGTGGTATCTATTGAGATAACTGCTTCAATAATAACGGAGTCGCCGGAGGGTAGATCGGATAAACGAATGTTTTCATAATTCACACTACCTACGGCATCTATGATCAATGGATTTGCATTAAAAAAAGTCGTAAGGTCTTCTATGAGTTCAACGGCTGAGAATAACGATTTTTTTGTTTCAAAATCAACGATTTCCAATGTGTAATCCAGGTTAAGACCTATTCTGTCAGGCTCTTCGTTCAAATTCATTGAGGTAGCTTCAACGGAGATTGATAAATCGGTTGGATCAATATGGTTAACGGGTACGGATCGGAAAGGACTAAATAAAATGGATATGTTGGTATTGACGCTGACATCCTGATAAAAAAGGTTGTCCCCGGCTCTATTTTTATTTAGATAAATCCAATCCAGATGCCATGCGTCAAAAGGGCCGTTTTGATCTCCGTAAGAGGAGAAGCGAAACATTGCAGTATCTGTAATAAATCGCTGCTCTAGTCTAATCGCTTCCTGATAGAAGATGGAGTCGGTAAGTGCCTGAACGCCGTCCATTGACCAGACTGTTTCCCATTCATTTTTGGAAAGATCATATAATTGAAGCACTAATGAATCCCCTTCGTCAGGCTTTTCCACGTTTCCACCTGCCTGCCAGTAAAAGCTGAGGTATAGCTCATCTGTTTCATTGTACGAGCCTAGCTCCAGTGTATCTGAAACTAATTGATCCGTAAGACCCTGCTCTTCGCCGTAAAATTGACCATTTGAATCAAGTCCGTCAAAAGTGACCACCTTATAAGAAGGAGGATTTATTGCCAGCGTACTATTGACGAATACTCCGCGACTGTTTTGGAGATCCCACTGTCTGGTAGTATCCATACCCCAAATTCGGGCAGAGTCCGGTGTTCCATCGAGAGTGACAGAAAAGTCATCCCAGAATGGAAGTGTATTTTTCATGAATTGACAGGATGAGGAGCGTTCGGAGGTTCTGCTTTTTATGTTTTCAATCTTCCGAATGGTTTTTAATGTGAGTTGCCCGACCCCCTGAAGAGACAGCACCGTAAACGCTATTCCAAAGAAAAGTCTCATTGAATATCTAAAATAGTAGGGTTGTCATTTGCAAGAGAGTCAGGTTTATAAACCCATAAATCAACCGGGTCTCCGATTTTTACCCGTAATCCCTCCTTCGGATATTGATTTTGAACGGCTCCGGAGGAGACGACAGCATTGCTGATTATGTTGGTAGTATCGTTTACTTCTATGTCCATTTGATTGTCTGCAACATATTCAATATTTCCAATTTTAAGTCCTGAACCAATAATTACAGTGATGGCTTCTTCCAAATCTAATCCTATGAGGGCAGGCGACCGAAATATCGTGCTTCCGTAACCATCACCAACGGTTAATTCGACGGTAGACCCCTTCTCAACTCTCTCGCCTTCCAATATAAGCCGTCCATTTATTCTTGCTTCATGCACAGTGCCAAAAGCAATCGGGTCAGGTACATAGCTTAAATTACCGAGCACCAGATCGTAAGACTTTAAAACCATTTGTGCTGCCTTCAGTGATTTATCGATCAAATCGGGAAACTTTACTAAAGGAGGCTTCTCAGCATTAAGCGTAACGTATATCCTTCGATTTTCTTTTACTTTAGTATTCGGAGCAGGTACTTGTCTCAATACTGCGAGCGGTGCATAGTCGGGAGAGTAACCACTGTCTGCGCTCACCTCAAACTGTAGACTTCTTCTTCCCAAAAATTCATCTAGTTGGTCATAAGTAAGTCCTTGTACATCCGGGACGGTAATGGTCTCCCCATGGTTGGTGCTTAT
>JAPPDO010000266.1 GCA_028821635.1 Ekhidna sp. | reverse complement strand
CGGAGTTTTTTTATTTTCCTCTTTAAATGTAAAAATCAGAATTGACATATCAGGCTATAAAAGAATAATGAGCGTTCAAAGACCCTGATTAAGATCAAAAGCTCAAAATAAACAGAGCTGATAATATTAAGTTTAGCCGAAAGTAAGTTAAAAAAAAAAGATTCGCAGCAAAATAAATATTGCTCAGCATAGTAGCAATACTATTATATTTGAAAGCAAAAGCATTTTAAATGATAGCACAACTTCAGCTTAATCTAAATCCTTCTCTTTATCTAAGGGATCCTCAAGCCAGCAATTTGGGCCAACGAATTGTTAGTCAGAGCATTAACCTTATTTATGAAATAGGCTTTGAGGCGTTTACGTTCAAAAAATTGTCTGTGAGAATAAATTCGACAGAAGCCTCTATTTATCGATACTTTGAAAATAAACATCGTTTACTTATCTATCTGATTGCCTGGTATTGGAGCTATCTGGAGTATCGAATTACTTATGAAACGCATAACATTCAAAACCCTGAAGAGAAACTTAAAATTGCGCTAAGATTCATCACCCACGAATTACAGGATGATCCTCAGTTTTCTAACATCAGCGAAAACACCCTCCAAAAGGTGGTGATTCAAGAATCGGAAAAGACTTATTTAACGAAGAGTGTGGATTCTGACGACAGAGAAGGTTTGTTTAGGGGCTATAAATCACTTTGCATCACGATAGCAGCATACGTGAGAGAAATTAATGAAGACTTTAAATTTCCACATTCTTTGGTAAGCACCTGTCTGGAGGCGGCGCACCATCAGGTTTTTTTTGCCCGACATCTACCAACGCTCTCTGATATGAAAAAAAGTGATGTTCTGTTTCAGGAGAATTTAGAGTTTATTTCAACACTTATTTTTAAGACGATCTCGAAATGAATAACCAGCAGATTATCAGATGTATTCAGGAATGTGCCACCAAACTAAAGATAGAACTTAATATCTCTAATTTGAAGCATATTGATGTGACAACTCGTCATTATAATATAAACGAGGTAACGGAGTTTCAAAGGGATCTTGTTGAAGCTGCCAATAACGCAGGGATGGTCTTAATTGAAAAAAATCTTGACAGAAGCACACTCAAGGAGTTAATCACCGATACGAAAACCCCTTTGATTGTGTTCGTGGAGCAGGATGGGGCTTTCTATCCGGTTTTCCTTCGACAGGGGAAGAGGAAGACACTTCTGGAATTTGTTACCTCTAGCGGCGATCTCCAAACACTTGAGGTTGAAGATTTCAGTTCCATCAGCTTTTCCGTTAATAAAAATGGAGAGATTCTTACCCTTTCTTGTTTTGCTTATCAAAGTTTCATGGGCTCAGGTGAAACAAAAACCATTTCGCCACTTCGCAGGCTTTTCCAACTCCTATCCGCAGATAGAAGAGATATTTTCTATGTCTACGTGTATGCTGCATTGATAGGTCTTGTTAGTCTCACGCTGCCGTTAGGAATACAGGCTGCCGTAGAATTTATCTCCGGTGGAGTAGTCTTTAGTTCTGTCTATTTATTGATCACACTCATCATTATCGGGACACTTGGTGCAGGTATATTGCAAGTGCTGCAGATTACGATAGTGGAGTACTTACAACGAAGGGTGTTCACAAAAGCTGCATTTGAGTTTGCTTTTAGAGTGCCTAGAATTAAAATGGAATCTGTCTTAAACATGCACGTTCCTGAACTTATGAATAGATTCTTTGATGTTTTAACGCTCCAAAAAGGACTTCCAAAAATCTTAATTGACCTGTCTACAGGGATCATTCAGATCTTTTTTGGGTTATTGCTCTTAGCATTTTATCATCCATTTTTTATCGTTTTCGGGCTTGGACTTCTGGGGCTGCTTTTTCTAATCTTTTATCTGACCGGCCCTAAAGGTTTAAGAAGCTCAATCAAAGAATCAAAATTTAAATACAAAGTGGTCTATTGGCTTGAAGAAATGGCAAGAACGCTATATTCATTTAAACTCGCTGGAAATACCATTCTCCCTCTTCGAAAAACTGATTATCTGGTAAATAATTATTTAGAGAATAGAAGCTCACATTTCAAAATCTTGATCTCTCAGTATTCTTTTGTGCTGCTCTTCAAGGCAGTCATTACAGGCGGTCTTCTAATCTTAGGTACGATTCTGGTAATTCAACGTGAGATTACGCTAGGTCAGTTTGTAGCTTCAGAAGTTATCATCATTTTAGTTCTTGCTTCCGTTGAAAAAATAATTATGTACATGGATGTGGTTTACGATATGCTAACAGCAGTTGATAAAATCTCACAGGTAACCGACCTTCCTTTGGAAGAAACGGGAGGAGTAGACATCCCTTACGCTCAAATTAAAGACGGGTATCAGGTGAAGATGGACAATGTATCATATACCTATCCCGATGCAAAAAGTGCTTCTTTGAAAAATATTTCAGTTGAAATCAAAAAAGGAGAATCAGTATGTGTTAGCGGGGGCAGCGGAGCCGGAAAAACTACTCTGACAAATATCGTAGCAGGGATTCACAAAAATTTTGATGGGATCATGACATACAATGAGTACTCATTAAGAGACTTAGATGCTACCTTTATAAGGGATAAAATCGGAAAAAATGTTTCTCAAGAGGATATTTTTGAAGGAACCATCCTAGAAAACATCCTAGTAGGAAATCCAACCTCTGATATCCAAAATGCACTTGATGCTATCAAAGAGGTAGGCTTAATAGATGAAGTAAATAAACTTCCTGAAGGGCTAAATACCGTCATGTTGAGTGGTGGAAAAGGTTACTCCTCGTCTTTCGTAAATAAACTGGTACTAGCAAGGTGCCTCGCTAAAAGCCCGGCAATGCTTATCTTAAATGATTTCTTCAACAACTTTACAAAGCAGGAGCGATTAAAACTTATTGAACTACTTACCGATAAGACAAAACACTGCACGCTTGTAGTCGTATCAAATGACCCCCTAATCATGGCCGCATGTGATGAGGTACTCTTCCTTGAAAATGGAGAAGTAAAAGCATTAGGACCGTTTAATGAATTAATCCAAAAAGATGATATTCTTAAAGACATTTATTAACAACTAACATGGATAGATTAACCGAGTCACAACTTTACTCTCTCCGAACGCTAAAGACACCCAAAGTAGGGCGCACCGTAGCTAAAGTATTGCTCATATTAGTGGCAATCTTTCTGATATTTCTGTTTCTGCCGTGGCAGCAGAATATCAGAGGTAATGGTACACTAACGGCACTAAGCCCACAGAACAGGCCGCAAATGGTCGAGTCAGCTATTGCGGGTCGAATTGTAAATTGGAATGTACTCGAAGGTCAATATGTAAATGCAGGTGATACCATCCTCACCATTTCAGAAATCAAGGACAAATTCTTCGATCCTGATATTGTCCCGAGAATGAAGGATCAATTAGAAGCTAAAAAAAATGCGGCTACGGCCAAAGAAAATAAAACAGATGCCCTACGCAGACAAATTCAAGCATTGCAAAACGCCTTGAAAGCCAAAAACTCACAAGCCTTAAATAAACGACAGCAAGCCAAACTAAAACTAGAAGCTGATAGCTTAGCATTTTTAGCCGAAAAGGTCAATTTTAGTAATGCGAAAAGCGTATTTGAAAGAAACAAGAACAGATTTGAAGCAGGAAATATTACACTCACTAAGTTCCAAGAGTTAGAGAACAAATATCAGGCAAGCAACGCCAAAGTCTTAAAGACAGAAAACGAATGGCTGCAACGTAAAGCTGACTTAGCTAATGCTAATTTGGAGCTTGCTTCGATAGAAGCTGAGTACACAGACAAGATAAGTAAAGCCCAATCAGACCTAAACGAAACCATTGCAAGCCTGAATGAGACAAAGGCTGAAATTTCTAAAATGGAAAATGAACTAACCAATGTGATCGTTAGGCAGTCGCAGTATCAGATCATTGCACCTCAGTCAGGGTATCTCGTTCAAGCGGTAAAAGTCGGAATTGGAGAAACCATAAAAGAAGGCGATGCAATCGCAACCATTTTACCTGAATCCGATGATGTAGCATTTGAAATGTATATCAAAGCAATGGACATGCCCCTGCTAAGCGTTGGCAGAAAAGTGAGGATCGAATTTGACGGTTGGCCGGCCCTTGCCTTCTCCGGATGGGCTAATGCTTCTATAGGCACATTTGGCGGAGAAGTGGCCATTCTGGATCGTGTAGAAAGCCAAAATGGTCTGTTCAGAATTATCGTGAAGCCGGATAAAGAGGATGAGCCCTGGCCTGACCAACTTCGTCTGGGGTCAGCCGCAAAAGGATGGGTCATGCTTCACGATGTGCCCATCTGGTATGAAATCTGGCGAAATATGAATGGATTTCCTGCAACGCTTTATCAGGACGAGATACCTTCATTAACCGGAAAGAAAAAATGAGAACAATAGGACTTACACTCCTCTCCTCACTATTGTTTTTTGAAATAAATGGACAAGACTCACTAAAAACACAAGACACCGTTGTTCTTTCTGTTAAGAATGTGATGAACATGACGCTCTCCTTCCATCCGATTGTAAAGCAGGCAGAGCTTTTTTCACAAGATGCTGAAGCAAATCTCAGAATAGCAAAAGGGCAGCTGGACCCTAAATTGGAAGCTGAGTATAATTTAAAAAATTTTAAAAATACGGAGTATTATGACCTATTCACGACCACCTTCAAAATTCCTACATGGATAGGCGTAGACCCAAAAGCAGAATTCGTCAGAAATGAGGGAACATTCTTAAACCCTCAAAATGCCATTCCCAGCGAGGATGATTTTGAACAGCTTCAATTAGGGATAGTAATACCGCTGGGGAAGGGGCTCTTCTTTGAC
>JAPPDO010000230.1 GCA_028821635.1 Ekhidna sp. | reverse complement strand
ATGATTCTGAAATACCCAAAGATTCAAATTTTAAGCACCCAAAATTTCTTGATAATGATATTGAGTGGGCCTCAATCAGAATTCAGGGAAAAGAAAGAATTATTGGCTTTTTAGAATCCGATTTTATTTTTAACATAGTATTTTTTGATATGGATCATAACTTTTACCCAAGCAAAAAAAAGAACACATAAGTTAAAAATGACCGCCAAAGGTGATGCCAATGAATTCTTTCGGGCAGCCGTTCAAAAAATAATCATCATGTAGTATTTTCACCTCCAGTAATTAAAAAATCTCTGATGAAGAACAGACATTCCTATGACTATGGCGTAATCGGAAACTGTGCGTATACCGCTCACATTCATACGGATACCAGTGTATCATGGATGTGCTGGCCACGGTTTGACAGTAGTTTTATTTTCGGTGGGATGCTGGATGAGGAGAAGGGCGGGGAGTTTTCCGTCAAGCCGATTGAGGGCATCAAACACTCTTCGCAGTCTTATCTGGAGAATACGAATATTCTGGTCACGGAGATTAAAGCAGCGGACGGAGTGTTCCGAGTGACTGATTTTGCACCCAGATTTTTACAATATGACCGCTTTTATAAGCCTCTCATGCTTTTCAGAAAAATTGAATTAGTAGAGGGGAATCCCAAAGTCATGGTAAGATGCAAACCTAAAGGGGACTATGGTGAGACGGCACCGGATACAAGTTTTGGGAGTAATCATTTAAGGTTTCTCGGACTGGAATCAAATGTCAGACTGACTACAAACATTTCACTAACGTATCTCCTGAATCAGGAGAGTTTCGTTTTAAACGAAATAAAATACTTGGTACTTACCTTGGGGCCGCCATTAGAAGCAGGTCTGAAAGAAACGGCAGAAAACTTTTTAACCAAAACAACAGCTTATTGGAGAGGTTGGGTGAAATCTTCCAGTTTTGGAAATTTCTTTCAGCGAGAAGGCATCAGGTCGGCTCTGATTTTGAAAATTCATCAATATGAAGATACGGGAGCCATTATCGCAGCCACCACTACCAGCCTCCCGGAAAGTCCGGGCAGTACCCGCAACTGGGACTACCGATTTTGCTGGATGAGAGATACATTCTACACGCTAAATGCCTTCAATAATATCGGTCATTTCGATGAGTTAGAGTCTTATTTTCATTACATCTTGAATACCACGATTGAGGAAGAGAACCGATATCAGCCGTTGTATGGAATCACTGGAAGAAAACTGCTGAAAGAGATTGAAATACCGCTTAAAGGGTATAAAAATAATCAGCCGGTGAGAGTTGGAAATGACGCTTATACCCACATTCAAAATGATGTCTATGGTCAAGTCTTAATTTCACTCCTTCCGCTTTATTGCGACAGGAGAATCATTTTCAATGAGCGGTTTGGTGCATCAAAACTTATTTTTAAGACACTGGAAATGATTGAGCGAACCTTTGATGAGAAAGATGCCGGTCTGTGGGAATTTAGAAATTTAGCACAATATCATTGCTATACCTACTTGTTTCATTGGGCCGGCAGTTGTGCGGCCATTCAAATTGCCAAGATTTTAAAGAATGAAAAAATAGGCGAACTCGCAATCAGACTGAAGAAGAAATCAGAAGAGATGATTTCCGGGTGCTTCGTAAAATCGAAAAAAGGATATGCGCAAGCCATAGGTGTTGAACGGATGGATGCCAGCACATTACAACTTATCATGATGAACTATCTGCCTCACGATTCGGATGCAGCAAAAAACCATCTCACTGCACTTGAGAGGGAGCTTCATGCCGGTAACGGACTTTTTTATCGATATAAGCATACAGATGATTTTGGGGAACCTGAAACTACCTTTTTGATTTGCGCCTTTTGGTATGTGGAAGCACTTGCCTGCGTAGGCAGGCTGGACGATGCAATCATGTATTTTGAAAAACTCCTATCCTATGCCAACCATTTGGGATTACTTAGTGAGGACGTTAAAGCCGAAGATGGAAGCATGTGGGGGAATTTTCCACAAGCCTACAGTCACGTCGGCCTGCTAAATGCGGCCAGCAGGATCTCCAGAAAATTAGATCAGCCTGATTTCTTAATTGATTATTGATTTGAGCAGCTTACGAATGTCCTCGTGATTTTTGACCCGATAGCTGGCCGCAGAGGAAGAAGACCCAATTTTAATGGTAAAGGCCGATTCCGGCATGACTCTGAAAGTATCCTCGTCGGTAATATCATCGCCACAGGCCATGTAAAAGTCATACTTCCCCTGCTGCATCCACTCAGCCGCTGCCGTTCCTTTATTTACGTAAGAATTTTTTATCTCAATCACTTTGTTGCCTTCCATGATCTGAATATGCTTTTCCGACGAGATATACTTCAACAGGCTGATAAGTTCTCTAGTCCTGACCTCGCCCAAACCGGTCTCAACTTTTCGATAATGCCACACCAAAGAGTAGTCTTTCTTCTCAATAAATGACCCCGGCGTTCGGTCAACGTACATCTCCAAAATAGCTAAAAACTCCGAATACCACGAAGTATCCATCTCTCTAAAATGCTTCCACTCCTCATTCGGCTTTTTGTACCAAACTCCATGCTCTGCAATGATGTCAATAGTATAAGCCTTCACCCATTCTCCTAGCGTGGCCCTCCCCCTTCCACTGATGATCACCACTTTATTTCCGGAATCTGAAGTCAATTTTTTCAAAATCCCTTTTAACTCTTTATCCGGCTTTGAATCATCCGGATTCGAGTTAAATCCTACAAGCGTCCCGTCGTAATCAAGAAAAATGATCCGCTTTGTGGCCCTCCGATAGGCTGAAAGAAGCCTTTCTTTGACCGAAGGATCAAAAGGTTTTGTTTGAAGGTTTGCCTGCTCCTTCTTGATAAACTCAAGACGCTCCATGAATAAGCTGACCCATGCGTGAATGTTATATCGCTTTAGGGAGTCCTGCATGATCCCCATCTTTCGCTTTTGCTCAGCCTCCGGCATCGTTAAGGCCTCTTTTAGTGCTGCCACCATTTGAATAATGTCATGAGGGTTAATGATGATTGCGTCTGATAATTCTTTGGAGGCTCCTGCCATTTCACTAAGTATCAACACCCCTTTTTTGTCCAGTTTACTTGCGATAAATTCTTTACATACCAAGTTCATACCGTCACGCAGGGGAGAGACTAAAGCCACATGAGCCATTCGGTAAAAAGCACTTAAAGCATTCAACGGAAAACTTCGGTAGAAATAATGTATCGGAGTCCAATTCATCCGACCAAATCGACCATTAACTCTTCCAACCAGTAAGTCAATTTCCTGTTTAAGTTGAGCGTATTTAGGCACCGTGTCCCTTGACGGCACCACAATCATTAGCATAGATACTTTTTCAAGAAAGTGTTCATTTTCTTCTAAAAACCGCTCAAAAGCTAAAAGCCGCTGAGGGATACCTTTAGAATAATCCAATCGGTCTATCGTTAAAATCAACTTCACTTCACCCAGTGAAGTCCTGTATCTCACCTCCCTGTCAAGGGTATCCGGTAACGATGCGCATCCTGAATATTTATCATAATCAATGCCCATCGGGAGTGCATCAGCAAGAACCAGCCGATTGCCCACCGTAATCTGACCGTTTGTGTTGCCAATACCTGTCAGTCTACTGACGCTTGACAGGAAATGCCGCATATCGTCGTAAGTATGAAAGCCCAGAAAGTCGGCTCCCGTCATTCCGTTCAGCAGTTCTCGTCTCCATGGTAATAATCTGAAGGATTCGTAGGATGGAAACGGGATGTGAAGGAAAAAACCAATACTGGTGTTCTCCTTAATCTCACGTGCCATCTGAGGGAGTAAAAGAAGCTGATAGTCATGAACCCAGAGGGTATCCCCATCCTCTAATAGCTTCTCTACTGCCTTGGCAAACTTCATATTTACCTTTTGGTAGGCCGCCCAGAGGGTCTCATCATAGACCGTGTATTGATTGAAGTAATGAAAATTAGGCCACAGCGTCTCGTTGCTGAATCCTTCATAGAAGTCATGAATCTCTTGTGCGCTAAGAAAAACAGGACTCATGTTCTCGGCTTTCAGATGATGCGTTATGTCATGCTTCTCTTTGGTTTTAGTAACCGCCAAGCCGGGCCACCCAATCCAGACGTTATCTCCCTCTTTGTAGATAGAGCCAAGCCCGGTAGCTAAACCTCCTTCACTTGGAAGATAAACCATCTTATTTCCTTCTCTCTTGATTTTAATGGGTAGCCGGTTAGATACGATGATTGTTTTAGGCATGATTCAACTAATTATTTGATTTTACCAAGATAAAGATTACCTCACAAAAATGCACTTAGCACGCTGTAAAAACTTCAGTGTTACTAATTTTTTATTGTAAATAAATAATTAAACGACGGAAACAAACAACATTCCGTCACACCTTTAAGCTCGTTTCCCGTTATCTCTTTGCGGCTTCTTGATGTCCTTATGTGGTTCAATCGTTATTAGTATGTTCAGCGAAGACATGGTACGAACAAGAATAAAATCACAGCAATCCTTAAAATCAAATAAATCCTGTTCAAGACAAACGGCACCTAAGAGAAAAAAATAAAAAAAAACTTGCAAAAATGTTTGCACCTTTAACTAATTGGTTTATGTTTGTGCATTATTAACGTTTAAATAATAAAACGATGAACCGGATATCAGACCCTAAAGCCCTAAAATCATTGTTTAACGCAGCGGGAGTGCATAAATATGCCCCCCCCCCCCGAAATGTACAATACCGTATAAAAAATATTCTATTTCTGGCGGCAGCCTTAACCTTCGCTTTTTGTGCACAGGCGCAGATGCTGTCGGTCAGCGCACCGGCCAACGCCAACGAGGGCAACGCAGGCACGCAAGACCTCCTCTTTACCGTGAGCCTCA
>JAPPDO010000042.1 GCA_028821635.1 Ekhidna sp. | reverse complement strand
ATCTCGCTTTTTGTTATAATCCAGTCCCTCTTCCAAATATTCTCTTAGATGTTTATTCACTTCTTTTTTAAAGACCACTAAAGATTCTTCTGAAACATCGAAGTAGTCACTGAAACTGAATTGTCTATTCAGACTTAAAAAGAAGTAATTGAACTCCTTTATGTAGGATACAATAGCAGCCTTTCTTTCCTCGTTTAAGTCCGAATAAGTCAGGACATCAATCCCCTGATTTTCAAGACAGGTCAGTGTGGTTTTTATATTTCTTATGTCCAACTGCTCATCTTTGTAGTCCATCATCAACCCTCCTTTGCAAGTAACCTCTTTGGGTATTTTATCCTCAGTTTCAACTGATAAACCGTCCTCATTAAACTTTTCTTTATAAATATTTTCAAAAATGAGTTTAGAAAAGTCAGAAAGGATAGCTTCACTATCGGATATAATGTTTAAAATCTTAGAGCCTGTTCCGCTAAAAATGATATACTTGGGTAACTCAACCTTTTTTTCTTTCATTAATACTGCAATGTGATAAATTATAGCGGCATATAAATAGACAAAAAGAATCTTATAGTCATCATTTCTGGAAAGCAAAGAATTATAGGAAAACAGCTTAGGGTCTTTAATCATTGGATTATTTTCTATTGAAAAGAAAAAAGTATTGATGTCTTCTGCTTTTTTCTTTTGTTCTATAGAGTTCAAAACCTTTGATAAATCATGAAGTTTATTCTTCTCAAGTAAATTTTTATAATGCAGGAAGTATTTTTTAATAATGCCGTTAGCATCTGCCGATCCATGTTCACTATATCCATCGCCGAATATAGCATTTGCGGCAAATTTGAATGATGTAAGCAAAAGAGGTTTATTGCTTTGGAAAACCACAATATCGGTAGTGCCGCCTCCAATATCAATAGCTATTGCAGGTCTAAAACCGATTTCTCTCTTTTTGTTTTTAAAATAAAAGAAGGGTGCCAAAGATTCCGGTGTGCTGACGGCTAGTTTTGACGGGTTAAAATAATCTTCGAAGAGTTCCCTCCATGCTTTCTCCAATTCTGCTTTTCTTGCTGGTTTCATACTGGAGGGGTAAAACCAAACAAATTGAGTTTTGCTTAAATCACCATTTCCATTTAAAACCTTATTACGCATTAACATCATCAGGTTTTCGAAGAACGCCCTTACACGCTTTTCATTACCCTCTTCTTTTTTTGCCCATTTTAAGTTCAGATGATTTTTATTATTGAATGCATGTTTTTGTTCATAAATAAAAGGAATATTAAAATCTGCCAGTGCAAAGGTTTCAGTATTTATGTCTAAATTGTGACTTTCAGCAATTACCGTTCTATGAGGGAATTTAAATTCAGAGCCATTTCCAATAATTCTGGGGATAAATTCCTTTTCTATCAGGTCCCGAATTTCAAATGCACCTGTACCGCCAAAATCGTCTGTGGTTTTAGTGGGATGGAATAAAGTGGCAATTTGAATATCCTGAGTTGATATATCAAATGGTTTTGGAGTTTCATTACCGATCTTATATTCTAAGTGGGTATTGGTAGTACCAAAGTCAACAGCAAAAGCAAATTGTTCACTGCCTTTTGAAAAGGGCTTCCATTTAGGAATAATAATCCCTGAAACACCTGTAATCTTTCTTATTTGGATAAAATCAAATTCATGGTTTAACACATAGTAGTCAGACTTGGTGAAGTTTTCATGATCATTGCTTCTTTGCTTTTTAGCTCTGTATTTCTTTGCCTCTTTCTTTGAATTGGAGAAGAACGTTAGATCATAATCTGTATTCTTCAATACTTCTTCGATATCTCTATCAACTAATTGTATCCTGTAATGAGCACCAATAGTTTTATCGTTTGTTTTGATGAATGGAAATAAGGTGATACCAAACTGATGCTCGACGATTGCCCCTTTGTTTTTGAGTTCGTCCGGACTTCCGAGCTCACCTTCGGGAGATTGGTAGTAAATTCTCTCAAGAGAAATTGACTCACCTTGTTTCGCTATAGGAATTCGCAGACTTACTTTCACCGAACCCGCAGCCCCCTGCACCATTTTTATTTTGGGTTTATCCGGTGATGAGCTTAACAAATCACCTGAATTAAAATAATCAAAAAACCGTTGTTTTAAAGGTAAGATGTATCCTTTGGAATCGCTACCTACCTCCGTAATTATATCTCCATCAAAAAATTTATCCTTGTCAATAGGATAAATTAAGCGTATCAAATAAGGCTCCAAAAAGTCACTAACAGTTAAGTAAGGATGCTTATCTATTGATCCCGGCAGCTGTCTTTCTTCTAATATCGTTTCATTATCAACAAAAGGCACCTTGATCGCACTATCCCATTCCCGTTCATCAATGTAGCTGAATGATTTGTTGAGCCGGTTTTGAAGCACGAGAGGTTTTTTAGTCTCATCCGCACGTTGTTTGGTTGATCTGATAAAGAAATCTGAACGGATTTTATCTTTTCTTTTTCGTTTTCTAAGCGGGACTCCAATTATTTCAATTGAATCTCCTGTCGTGCCCGTATCTAGCTCAGCATAATTTTCCTTAAAATAATCATGAGCTGCCTTTGGATCTTTAATTAATTTGTTAATGACATCATAAAGTTCAGGACGTTCTTTATCAAGTATTCTAAGATTCTTTCTTAAGTAGTCATGCAAAACGGTGAACCGCTGTTTTAATGTTGGCGAAACTTCAAAAAGCAGGTATAAATACTGTTGAAAGTCTGAATCTCTCTTGTAGATCGGTGCATACGTATCAAAGCTTGTTCTCTTTTTAAGCGGAATTTGTACATGTGATAAATCATTTGCAGTTGCAAAAAACAGGGTGGCTGGCGATGTACAACCAATTATCTTGTGGTTGTATTCTACTATGTAGAGTCTTTTGAGGAGATCAAAGTTGCACGACCTTTTGTCTTGGCCTAAATAAAGCTCTAGTGTTTCAGCAAGTCGTCTGTGAGTGACTAACCCACTTTTTAATTTTTCCAGTTGCTTTTTTTTATCCCAAACAATTATTTTGATTTTATCCTTAATGTTATCAATATTAAATACTATTTCTGCAACGTCCAGGGCATGAGAGACTAATTTCTCGTCGTCTCTCCCTGCAATTACATTACCATCTTTGTTGTATGCTGTTAAATTTGGTGACTTTATGATATTTCTAAAGGCTGTTTTTACAAGATCAATCCTAGCAAAAGGGCTTGGCACGGCTGCCGGCAGGGAACTTATACTTCCACCTTCAGGGTCTTTAATGGATTCAATTTCTTTATCAAGGTAGGCATCGGATTGGAACCAATGCTGTCCGCCTTTTTTCGTATACCCAAATATTTTGTTCATTATCGTAGTTTTTCAAAGCCGAATTTAGAAGTCAGAATATCTTCAGTAGCATCATAAAAGAGTTTAATGAGTTTTTGCGATTCGTTTGTATAATTTTTACCTTTTGCCAGCCTGCTTAGCTTTTTATCCATTGTCCGATAATCAACTTTCGACGAGAACCAACCGCTTTTTACCGTCCTACCTTTAATAAGTGCTGCTACATCTGAATCTAAATTAAATGGGGAGAACCCCCTTTTATTGTCTGACATTTCTATAAGCCACTCTGCGAATGATGTTAGGAACTCAGTTAGATTAGTGCGATAAAAAGAATTATTACGTATAAAATTCTTATCTATTTTCGGAATATCAATGCTCCATGCTTCTTTTTCTACTGCATCACTTAAATGTTCGGCGAGGTATTTTCTAAATAATACAAATTGAGAAAGGCGCAATGCAATCTTTCGTTCGGTATCGTCCTCCAAATGAGAAAAATTAATATCCATCGAATCTTCTTTGATTCCAAACTCTTTGTAAAAGGGATTTATGGCTTTCCCTGCCTCGGTATCCAGATCGCTATCCGATGTTTCCAAAAAGTCTACAATGGCAAGGGCAGAGGCCATTTCCACAAAATGAGCCTTATTTTTTTGTCCGTTATCTCCCGGATCATTCGGGTAGGGTTTTCCACTGTGGTTATCTGCAATGTAGTAGAACACATTGATTGAATTATTTCCTGTAACGTTATCTTTATAGTAGTACAATGCCGCCTTGGTTTTGGCTATAAAATTAGACTTTTGAATAGGACTGTTATCATCTTTTTCAATATTAAAATAAGGCAGCACAGTCACTGCGCCAATTTTTGCATCCTGCAAAAATCCTTTGCTGTCAATTTTTTTATTGTCCATTGCACCTCTAATGTTTTTCAAAATTGTTGGAAAGCCCGCAGCTCCTGTGCCGCCAAAAACTGAGCTTATAATAAAGACTCTGTCATCTGCATTGAAATTGGATGCAAAATCCCTGAATTGTGGAGAGTCTTTGACTTGGTTTAAAACGATGCTCCCAATATTAGGATTACCGACGAATCCAATGTCCATTTCCACATCTAGCAGGCTTACCTCTTCGTGTCGTTTATTGATAGATGTGCCCGAGAAGAGAACATCAGCTAAGGCTTGGTTAGCTTCGTCCAACTGATTATAACCTATGTATTCACTAAACTTTTTTCCCCCGACTTCTTGCAAGTTGAAAGTAAAGCTGTCTGACTGCTTGTTTTCAGAATCTGATAGTCTATTAAGCGTTGTAATTTTGGTGCTAAAAAATCCATTATTTAAACCTGCTTTTTTTGAAATGGCTTGATAATTACCGAGCAATCTATGTGTTCGTTTCAAGTCTTCATTTGATTTGTGTGGATCAATAATGATAGGAACAATTTCAAAATTCTTATCAGAATCAGGTTTTACGCCTGCTGCTAAAAGCATGGTAAGGGACTTTAAAACTCTACAGCCTGTACCTCCTATTGCAAAGATGTATAAGCGTGCTGCCATATTTTTTCTATTTTAAGGTTTCCAAAAAGTTGTATGTCTGCTATTA
>JAPPDO010000296.1 GCA_028821635.1 Ekhidna sp. | reverse complement strand
AGTCCTATTTACACTATTTTAACAGATTTACAAGAGCCATCTACACTAATTTATGGAGGGAATCAATCTATAAATTAGTGTAGATGGCTCTTGTAAATCTGTTAAAATAGTGTAAATAGGACTAAACTGTGCTCTTAGTGGAAGGGCGTTTACTTTGAAATTACCTTTCCCGTTGTTTTCCATCCACACAGACTCTAGCTTGTTAACAGAGAGAGTATCCACACCTTTCAATTCATCTTTTTCAAAAAAATCAATCTCTCCTGATTTAGCAAAGGAATGATAGTCGGGAAATTTGCGCTTCCAATGACTTAATTGCCCTAATAGCTCATCCCTACTTAATGCAAACTCATTTTTACCACCTATGTAGTAAAACATCAAGGGATCAATACTCCCATTTGAATCAAAATCTTTGTACAGAAGTCTGATGGGTTCTTTCTTTGTTGCTTTGAATGCACTATTGCTGCCGAAATTGCCAACTAATAGATCTATATCACCATCACCATCTATATCTACTGTTTCTATGGTATTCCACCAGCCTGATGTTTGAAGAGCGTGACGGGTTTCAGATAACTTGAATTGATGTCCTTGATTATTTAATAGCACAAGTACATCCATCCACTCCCCTGCAACGATTAAGTCCGGGTACTGATCGTTATTCAAATCAGCAAATGATGAACAGGTAACCATTCCCGGATTTACAAGCTCGGGAGCAATAGCATCAGTCTTGTCCCGAAAGACCCCATTATCATTTATTAGGACAAAACTTCTGGGACTCAGAGGATATTTACCGGGGATCAGCCGCCCTCCCACAAAAAGATCGGTATCACCGTCTAAATCAATATCAGCGGCTGATACCGTAGAACCGCTGCAAATTGGAAGTTGTAATGTGGAGACGGTATCTTTTGAAAACCAGCCTTTTCCATCGTTGAGATAAATTCTATCACGTAAGTGAATATCCTGCTTTGCAAAGTCGCTGCCTCCACTCACGACATACAGATCAAGGTCTCCATCTTTATCAAAATCAAAAAATACCGCATCGGTATCTTCTGATGCTTTATCTTGTGAAAAACAGGCTTGATTCTTTTTTGTGAAACCTTTGTTATTATTAATCAGCAATACTCCTGCTTGTCCTTTCGCTCCTCCGATATACATATCTTCAGCATTATCGCCATTCACATCGCCTTTAGCAATTTTTGGACCTAATCTTGATAGTCCTTGCGGTAGAAGTTTATCTCTTTTGAAATCTAAAAAACTATTCTCCCTGTGTGTATAAATCGGTTTTACTGCGTCATCCACCAACGCAAATCCTGAGAAAACCTCATTTAATCCATCAGAATTGTTTGTAATAACTGCAGCTTTATAATCCAAAACCAAAGTTTGATTAGACTTGACATCCCTCAACTTCTGATACTTTCCGTCTGGCCAGGTTATAACTAAACTATCCGCTTGCTCAGCATTTTTTAACCCAAAGACCAATTCATATGCTGAAGAAGACTGAAAACCACGAGAAGGGTTTAGTTCCTGTCTCTGTCTATGCTCGGCAGTAAATAAAGTAACACTTGCACCAACCCCAAAAGGATTCAATGACGGCCCTTGAAGTATTATTTTCAAATACTTATGGCCGTTCATTTCAGCACTATTATTCCGATACAGCCAAGCTTCTTCATTGAGATTAGAAATCACTAGGTCTAAATCTCCATCCTTATCCAAGTCTGCGTAGGCACTGCCACTTGAGATACTCTTCTCCTCAAAGCCCCATTCCTGACTTTTATCCTCAAACTTGAGGTCGCCCAGATTTCGATAGAAATAATTGTGTTCATATATTGCCGGCATTTCAGAGATCAGGTTTTGTACTGTTTGATCTGTGGTTCCATTATTTTGTTTTATTTTGAAATCAACGGCATAATTCATAAAATCCATGCTTAGATAGTTTTTCAGGTAGCCGTTCGTGATGAAGATATCCTTCAATCCGTCATTATCAAAATCAGCGATAAGTGGCCCCCAACTCCAATCCGTGTTGGAGATTCCGGCAAGTTGGCCGACTTCGCTAAATTTTCCTTTTCCGAGATTAAGTTGTAACATATTTCGCATGGTTTGATGATGAAATCCGGACCGAATCAGGAGGTCATACTTGTCAAAATTTTCAGGTCCTAATGTCATTTTCTGACCATAACCGCTTTCCGGCAGCATATCCAACGTAACGATATCAGGTTTCAGATCATTGTTTATATCTGCTATATCGCAGCCCATTGAAAACAAAGAAGTATGAGTAACATAATCCCTAATTGACTCCCGAAATGTACCGTTTTTATTATTGATATAAAGGTAATCCTCCTCATTGTAATCATTTGATACGTATAAGTCCGGCCAGCCATCCTCATTTATATCTGACACTGCCACGCCTAGTCCAAAGCCTAACACATTTTGTTTAATACCGGCTTGCTTTGATACATCTACAAATCCCTTTCCATTATTTTTTAGCAATCGGTCAGCACTGGAAGTGTTCATCTGTGTTTTATACTGTCCGGTAAACCGATTCAATCCGGCGTATTGCTGGGTTGAATGATTAAGCAGAAAGGCATCCAAATCTCCGTCTTTGTCATAGTCAAAAAAGGCTGAGTGGGTGCTGTATCCGGAATCATCAAGGTTATATAGAGCACCGGATTCTGTGAAAGTTAAATCTTTATTATTAATGAACAGCAGGTTTCGCCTTCTATCTGAATTAAGGGCTGCCGAGCGGCAAACATAGATATCCAACCATCCATCGGCATTAATATCAACCAAGTTAACCCCCGTATTCCAGAGACCTTCTGCTCTTAAACCGGCTGATTTAGTGATATCCTCAAAGCGAAAATCTCCTTTGTTCAAATAAAGCCTGTTAACGACCATGTTGCCGCTGAAGTAAATGTCAGGCAAACTATCATTATTCAAATCTCCAATGGCAACGCCTCCACCATTGTATATATACCCGTAGCTTAAAACATTGAAATCATCTGACGCTACCACCTGATTTTTAAAATATACCCCGGTTCTATTTGCAGACATTGCCTCAAAAGCATACTTAGACCTTTCAGCGCAACTTGAGAAAAGTGTAGCTAATAAAAACTCAAAAAGAGTGATCCATACATTTTTGAAATTAGAGATCGTCATTAAATATTGAGTCAGTTAAATCTTTTGTTTTAAAAATAAAAAAGGAGTGTTGTTTTATCAACACTCCTTAAAAGGGCATATACAAAAATAAAATTACTCTTTTTTATCCCACCAGAGTTTGGTGCTGTTTTTATCTCCTCCTGAAAGTGTGCCAATGGCAGCATTCACTGCGTCACCATTTGTAGTAAATTCACTGGCAGTGTATACCATTCTCCTCATGATTGCATTAGCAGCAACATCCGGATTATCAGAGGAGGCTCTTTTATATTGCTTTGGGTATCCGGTTCTCCGCAATTCTGCCCAAGCCTCCCACCCGTTCGGATAAAGTGCAAGCCACTTCTGCGTGATAATCTGCTCAAGCCGCCGTTCTACTGTTCCGCTTTCGTCATAAGCCACAGGTATGTCTGTAACGGGCTTAACAGTAATAACGGTATCTGCACCTGCTGGCGCAGGTTTGGCGGTACTGCCGGCATAATCTGCTTTTGAAACACCCCATTCGTCAAAGGATAACTGTATGCCCTTTTCATATAGCTCCTTTGCGGTTCCTCCCATATTCCATCCTTGCAAAGCACCCTCAGCCCTTAAAAAGGCCACTTCTGAGGCTCTTAGCACTCCTATAGCAGGATTTGTACCTCCTTTTGGAAGAGGGAGAAAGGCCGGCCCCACATCAGAGTGATTATCATTTTGACTTGTACCCAGGGCTACTTTCGTCTGTCCGTTCAGCAATCCTTCATAAGGACTATCATCAGCATCAGTATCGCTATCACCGCCTTTCGCAGGACTAAAGAAAACGGAGGTTCTGGGATCTTCATATCCTTTCAGGATACTCTCCATGGTGGCACTCATTCGGAATTCTCCCCAGTTCGTGATTGTAGCCAAGGGATTCAGGTTGTTGGCATCAGTAGCTATGAATGCGTTGTCATCATTGCTCTCAATGACTTTGTCTGAAACAGCTTTCTCTGCCTCGGTCTTTGCCAGTGAGGGATTAACATACCGGATACGAAGAGCAAGTCTCAGTCTCAGGCTGTTAGCAAACTTTAACCACTTACCGGCATCTCCACCGTAAATACGATCTCCTCCGGGGAAGACCCTTGCCTCCGGGTTCTCTTTCAGTGTTTTTACTGCTTCGTCCAGCGTACTGAAAAAATCAGTATATGCTTCTTGCTCAGTGGTATAAGGAACCTCAAGGCTTAAATTTCCAAACTCGGTATAAGGTACAGGCCCCCAGTAGTCTATCATACGATGGTAGGCATGCACACGCCAAACCTTTGCGACAGCATTGAGCGCATCTTCACCGGCCTCTGCGGTGAGGTTCTCTACTAATTTAATCTGGGGAGCTGCCTGACCATAGAAAGACCCCCATGCTAAATCTGCCCATCTCCCTACCTGCGTGTATCGGTCAGAATCAAAACCTACTGCTGTGGTAGCATAATACTGACACCAAAGGTCGGAGAACAGGTTCTGAGAAATCTGAAATCTCCAGTGCAATCCATTCATGGAATAATACTGAGCTTGTCCAAAGGCCAATTCCAGGTTGCTCGGATTTGACCGTAGGAAATCTTCCGTAAGTGCCCTCGGGTTGGTGTTGACTTCCTCAAAATCATTAGTACAACCCAGCCCTAAAATCACTAAAGAAACCATCATCAACTGATGTATTGAATTCATTTTAATCGTATTCGTATTCATTTTTAATAGATTTAATGGTACTGTTCTAAAAAGTATGATTTATAACTTGTTCAAAAAGAACAAGTTAGTGT
>JAPPDO010000448.1 GCA_028821635.1 Ekhidna sp. | reverse complement strand
CTTCAGAGTATCTTGCAGACATATATCTTGATCAGGGGAACAAAAAGAGGGCAAGAGAAATCTATGAAGCATTGATGTTGAAATATCCGGAAAAAAAGTCTTATTTTGCAGACTTAATTTCAAAAATCGAATAAATGTACGGAGTCATTGTAACGCTGATTGTAATCGTTGCCGTTTTATTAATCCTTGTTGTATTAGCTCAAAATCCAAAAGGTGGAGGACTCTCCAGCCAATTTGGCGGATCAGGAACAACCCAGCTAATGGGGGTTAAAAAAACAGGCGACCTTTTAGAAAAACTCACTTGGGGATTTGCCGTTGCTCTTTTAGTTTTGTCCGTAAGCACCAACTTCGTAAAACCTGTGCAAGATGAGGAGGATGTGTTATCAAGCCCAAACATTGATAATGCTCAGATCACAACTTTCCCTCCCCCTGCAACTCAGCCTGCTGATGCCGGTGCGGATGTCTTTGAAGATTTGACTGACGATTCGGCAGATAGCATCAAAAACAACTAGTCAGTTTCCGAGATTTTTCTTACCAACATTCTCTTTGCTACAGGCAAAACAGTAGACTCCATAGGAAATTTTAACTTAGAGATTGCAGCATAGGTCGCCGGATTTGGAAGATCGGAATAGCTGCGGGTGAGTTCTATCTTAATATTTTCATACGTTTTATTGATCTTCTTGACCTCATTTCTGATATAATAAGTATTCAGGCTTCTGTACTTCTCCTCCGCATGTTCGAATAAAGTCATCTGATAACGATAAATCGCTACGTCAGCCCTATTATCCTGATTGATTAAAAGGTATCCCTCGTCTGCATAAATTGGCGTTAAGCCTATGGTCACCATTTCAATATTCTCTTCTACAAACTCATAAAGTTCTTTACCTTCCTCTAAAGTCTTTTTTAGTCTGGGAAGTGCAAAAAGAAGTATATCCTCAATCTGACTCATTACCTCATCATCATTTATTATCTTATCATAAGTCAACTGAAGCTTCTTAAAATCAGTCTTAGATAGTGACTTGGGAAAATTATCATAAAGCAATTCTTTACTCTCCTTCACTTTGACAAGATTCCGGTAGTGAAACACCAGATCTGCCATAAATGGATAAAGCTCGGACTGATTGAAGTGACTCTTGACATCTTTTAAGTACGCTAGCAAAATATACTTTTTATACTCATAGTCGATTAATCCCTCTGTCAGCCAATCATGTTTAAGTGTATTCATGTTATGCTTATTTTAAAATCAAAATTTAGTTCTCAAACGACAGATTGACAAGTTGATTTTAGCTGACATAAATAGGTGAATCTGAAATATTGTCAGTTTAACCTGTCAGATTACCTGAAAAAATCTTTTGGCACACAAAGTGATACCAACAAAGGCAATTTAATCATAAACTTTTAAATAATCAAATAACATGTCAAAAGTAAATTTTAAACCGCTTGCTGACAGGGTTTTAGTGAACCCTGCGGCGGCCGAAGAAAAGACGGCTAGTGGAATCATTATTCCTGATACCGCTAAAGAAAAGCCGCAACAAGGAACGATCATTGCTATCGGATCCGGTAAGAAAGATGAACCAATCAATGTGAAGGTTGGTGATCAGGTTCTCTACGGAAAGTATTCCGGTACTGAGATCACGATAGAAGGTAAAGATTACCTCATCATGAAGGAATCAGACATTTACGGAATTATTTAAACTTACTAATTAACTAAACTTTAACAGAAATGGCAAAAGATATATTTTTTGATACTAATGCAAGAGACAGCATAAAAAAAGGTGTTGATATTCTTGCTGACGCAGTAAAAGTAACATTAGGCCCAAAAGGCAGAAATGTAATTATTGACAAGAAGTTTGGAGCTCCAACCGTAACGAAAGATGGCGTATCCGTAGCAAAAGAGATAGAGCTTAAGGAGCCAATTGAAAACATGGGTGCTCAGCTCGTGAAGGAAGTTGCCTCTAAGACTGCTGATGATGCTGGAGACGGTACAACCACTGCTACTGTCCTGACTCAGTCAATCTTTGGACACGGAATTAAAAACGTGGCCGCAGGTGCGAATCCAATGGACCTTAAAAGAGGTATTGATAAAGCAGTTGTTGCTATCGTTGAAAACCTAAGATCACAGTCAAAAGAAATCAAAACGAATGATGAGATTTCTCAGGTGGCCTCTGTATCTGCCAATAACGACGCTGAGGTTGGTAAGATGATTGCCGATGCGATGGACAAAGTAGGTAAAGACGGTGTTATCACTGTGGAGGAAGCAAAAGGCACTGAAACTGAAGTAAAAACAGTCGAAGGTATGCAATTTGACAGAGGCTATCTTTCACCTTACTTTGTAACAAACACAGACAAAATGGAGGCCGAGTTAGAGAATCCTTATATCTTGATTTATGACAAGAAAATCTCTAACATGAAAGAGTTGTTGCCTATCCTTGAATCAACAGCCCAAACCGGTAAGCCACTTTTGATCATCGCTGAGGATGTTGAAGGTGAAGCTCTTGCTACCTTAGTAGTCAATAAAATTAGGGGTTCACTAAAAATTGCGGCTGTGAAAGCTCCCGGATTTGGTGATAGAAGAAAAGCAATGCTTGAAGACATTGCGGTTTTGACCGGCGGCACCGTAATCTCTGAAGAAAGAGGATACAAACTGGAAAATGCTACGGTTGATTACTTAGGCACTGCCGAGAAAGTAAATATTGATAAAGATAACACTACCGTTGTGAATGGTGCAGGTAAAAAAGCGGACATTGAAGGTAGGGTAAACCAAATCAAGCAGCAAATCGAAAACACTACTTCAGATTATGATAAAGAGAAGCTGCAAGAAAGATTAGCCAAACTTTCCGGTGGTGTAGCAATTCTCTATATCGGAGCTGCCACCGAAGTCGAAATGAAGGAGAAAAAAGACCGAGTAGATGATGCATTACATGCAACCAGAGCCGCAGTACAAGAAGGTATTGTAGCAGGCGGTGGGGTTGCTTTGATCAGAGCAATTGAATCTTTTGACAACCTGAAATTGGACAATGAAGATCAAAATACAGGAGTAGCAATTGTAAAATCTGCAATTCAGGCTCCATTGAGAATCATCGTTGAAAATGCAGGTGGTGAAGCCTCTGTAGTCGTAAACAATATTGTGGCAGGTAAGGACGACTACGGATTCAATGCTGCTTCCGGTGAGTATGTGAACATGTTCAAAGCCGGTATCATTGATCCTACGAAAGTGACAAGATTAGCTCTTGAGAATGCGGCTTCCATTGCTTCACTTCTACTTACTACGGAATGTGTGGTAGCGGATCAGCCAGAACCGGAAGGAGCCGCAGGAGTGCCTGCAATGCCTCCGGGTGGTGGAATGGGCGGAATGATGTAAGAAACATCTAATCGAAAATTGAAAGCCTCTTTCTTTGAAGAGGCTTTTTTTTGTTTTTTATTTCAATAAATTTAAAATATCAACTAACAGTCATAAGTAACCCTTGCTAAGTTAAAACCTGCCATGCAAAGGTTGGCCTTTCGGAAAAGTAAATAATAGGTAGAGTTGCACAAAAACAAGGAATGGTATCTTCAAACTAGAATATCACAAAAATCTTTTAACTCCTCTTCCCTCACAAACTACATACCGACAGGTATACCAAAAAAATTACTTAACGCCGTTGTTGGTCTTTTATAAAATGAGACAATATGAGAATCGACTGTCTTTCAAGGAAACGAAATGGGAAGCCGAGCAGGGATACACATACGCTCAGTTTGCTTTGGGAGTGATGTACTACGATGGCTACGGCACTTTAAAAGACCCTCAAATAGCTGCCTAGTGGTTAAGAAAAGCATACTGTGGAGTAATGGGGACCCTGCAAAGAGGGCCGAAGAATTTTGTAATAAGTATGAACTTTGAAGCATTGAGGGGCAGAATAGAACAAAACAACCACTCGAAAAACAACAATAACCCCCGAACGGTTAACAACAAATAAAGCCCTTATCAACTCATTATTTACAGATGAATGACTTCATCATAAGCGGCGGCGGCGGCTTCCATCACCGCCTCGCTCATCGTGGGGTGTGGGTGTACGGATTTGATAATATCGTGTCCGGTTGTTTCTAATTTCCTGGCGGCCACTGCCTCTGCGATCATCTCCGTGACATTAGCCCCTATCATGTGAGCACCAAGCCATTCACCATATTTGGCATCGAAAATGACTTTTACGAATCCATCAGAGGCACCTGCCGCTTTGGCCTTGCCTGAGGCAGAAAAGGGAAATTTCCCTACCTTCACTTCATAGCCCGCTTCTTTTGCGGCTTTCTCCGTGTAGCCCACCGATGCGATCTCGGGCGAGCAATAAGTACAACCCGGAATGTTGTTATAGTTCAAAGGCTCAACGTGCATTCCTTTGATGTTCTCCACGCAAATGATTCCCTCCGCAGAGGCAACGTGTGCCAGCGCAGGCCCATGTACAATATCGCCTATCGCATAAACCCCGTCTACGTTGGTCTTGTAGTAATCATCGATAATGACCTTTCCCTTCTCGGTCTTTACGCCCACCTCCTCTAAGCCCAGATACTCCAGGTTCGTAGCTACTCCAACAGCGGAGAGAACCACATCACACTCCAGATGCTCCTCTCCTTTCTTCGTTTTTACGGCCACTTTACATCCGACACCGGAAGTATCAACTTTCGTTACCTCGGAACTTGTCATGATCTTCATCCCTGCTTTTTTGTAAGTTCTTTCTAACTGCTTGCTCACTTCCTCATCTTCCACCGGCACGATTCGATCCATGAACTCCACAATCGTCACCTCCGTACCTATTGAGTGATAGAAGTATGCAAACTCAACGCCTATCGCTCCGGAGCCTACCACTACCATTTTCTTAGGCTGTTTTTCAAGAACCATCGCCTTTCGGTATTCAATGACCTTTTTGCCATCAATGGG
>JAPPDO010000229.1 GCA_028821635.1 Ekhidna sp. | reverse complement strand
CAGTATTATCTTTGTTATCATGGCTGTTTTCAGCTTTTTCATCTTGATTATATTTTATATTCAACGTACTATGATTTAATAAGCCGTAAAGCTACAGCGTATTTTTTAGAAATTCAAATTCAAGTGTAAAAAATATTTTTTTATTTTGTTCGGGTTACAAGCTGCACTTGTTGAGTGCAAACAATTACGAAGCAGGGAGTTAAAATAATGTTCACATAATCACTCATGGGCTATCGGCGGCTATTGTGCAGCAATCTTAATACGGTCACTCATGCAGCAAGTGACGATTACTCTCCTTCTCGGTGCAGCAGACAATACGGTAGAGGCACTTATTTTTTTCAAGTCTCTCGGGCCGCTATCGGGCGGTGCAGTCTTTCTTTAAGGGTGTGTTCAAATATTACGTTTCAGCGGGAGGCCGCTGCCGGGGGCACCGCCGGCACAAAGGTGGACATCACCTGTTTGAAAGGCGGCCTATATCCGGTGCAAATTGTCGGACGGGCGACTGTTGAGGTTTGTGAAGCGGTAGGAAGGAGTCTAAAAGATTAGTCCATTCAGTTGCTTTTCTTTTCTGGGTCTTGAGCAGGTCAACTACACATATCTCATTAGAGGGTATCTCATACAGGATGCTTTGGTGTCCATCCACTATCAGATGTAAGTGTTTCATTTTTTATTTAAAATCCGTGAGATATACTTTCCGATGATGTCAAATTCTATGTTTGCTGCATCGCCTATTTTCACTTGATTAAAATTGGTGTTTTGATACGTGTAAGGAATGATTGCAACAGAAAAGCACGCTTCATCTACTTCAAAGCAAGTCAGGCTCGTCCCGTTGATACAAATGCTGCCCTTTTCTACAACCAGACCCTTTTCTTTTAGATTAAATCTAACAATCCAACTGCCCTCTTTATCTTCAATAGATGCTACTGTTGCCGTAGTATCGACGTGTCCTTGGACGATATGACCATCAAAACGCCCGTTTGCTCTCATGCAACGCTCTAAATTGATTGGTGTTCCCGTAGTCCAATTACCGATATTAGACTTTTTTACTGTTTCATCAATTGCAGTGACCCAATGGGTGTTCTTCCCCACTTTGGTAACCGTGAGACAAACTCCGTTATGAGAGACGCTTTGGTCAATTTTTAATTCATCTGAAATGGAGGATGATATTTGAAAGTGGATATTGGTTCGCTCCCTCTCAGCTCTTTCTACTTTACCTACCGATTCTACGATTCCTGTAAACACACTACTTAACTTTAAGTTTCAAAATAAATCCATTGGAAGATACCTATAAACATAAAGGGCTGCGCAAACAACTGGTAAAAGAAATAGCGAACAAAGGTATCACGAATAAAAACGTGCTTGCTGCAATTGGTAAGGTTCCTCGTCATTTTTTCTTTGAGCGCATATTTGATGCTCATGCTTATGAAGACAAAGCCTTCCCGATTGATTTGGGTCAAACCATTAGCCAACCTTTTACCGTGGCGTTCCAATCCGAGAAACTAAATGTAAAAGCGGGTCAGAAGGTTTTGGAGATTGGAACGGGGTCCGGATACCAGGCTTGTGTACTGATTGAGTTGGGTGCCGAAGTTTACACCGTTGAGTATCACAAGAAATTATACCGCAAAGCTATTCGTCTTCTGCCAGCAATGGGCTATCAACCGCACATGTATCATGGTGACGGCTCTAAAGGTTTGCCTCAATTTGCGCCTTATGACCGAATTATCGTAACTGCGGGAGCCTCAGACGTACCTGTAGAACTCATTGAGCAGTTGAGAGTTGGAGGCCTTCTGGTTATTCCTGTGGGGAGTAAAGCGTTACAGTCTATGTTAGTTGTAGAGAAGATTTCGGAGAATAAAGTCAGGGGGGAAGCACATGACCACTTCAGATTCGTACCTTTGCTGGGCGAAAGAGGCCGGTCGGCACAGGCGGGCACGGGTAAATTTCTAACTATTGAACACGATGAAGACAAAAAGATGCCATGAGTCATTCGTCACGATGACGGAACTGGTACTTCCAAACGATACCAATGGCTTGAATAATTTAATGGGAGGGCGACTGATGCACTTTATGGATATAGCGGCGGCTATTGCTGCTCAAAAGCATTCCAATAGAATCGTCGTAACAGCCTCTGTTGATAACATTTCTTTTTCCGAACCTATTCGAATAGGAAATACGGTGACGATCACTGCATTCGTAACCAGGGCGTTCAGTTCTTCCATGGAGGTTTATCTTGAAGTAACGGCAGAAGACATCCCCATCCATAAGAAAGTAAAATCCAATAGAGCATTTTTTACCTTCGTTGCCGTAGATCAATCCGGGAGCCCCATTGAGGTGCCCAAAGTGAAGGCGGAGACGGAACTGGAAAAGGAACTCTATGAAGGTGCGCTAAGAAGAAGACAGCTGCGGCTTGTTTTAGGCAATCGGATGAGGCCAAGTGAAGCAAAAGAATTACGATCCATCTTTGAACGGGAGGAGTAAGCGATGATGGATAAAAAACATCTTCACCTTCTTATCAATGAAAAAATTTATTTGATCAATGAAGGAGAGAGGAGGATCGTTTTTCAGGAGGACACGAAAATTGAACCTCAAACTGACCCTTCACAGACCTCCTCTGAAGAACCGGAGAACAGTCATTCGGAAGCAGAAGATGAGAACCTTAATGAGCGAACTGTCCCGTTAGCCATTTTTCATGAGTCCTCATCGGAATCAGACCTTGAACTGCTTCAAAAAATCATTGAAGCGTGTAAACTCGAAAAAGACTCGTATACTGTCTTTGGAAATGGCTTTAACAAAACATTAAAATTCAGGAAAGCACTTGTTTTCGTTGCAAAGTCTACTGTTTTTTATGAGCCAATACCTTATCAGGAAAGCCGTATTTTATTTGCTAAGCCCTTGGGTCAAATCTCAAACGATCAACAGGAAAAGAAGAAATTGTGGCGAGCCTTGCAGGCGTTTGTTTGAATCTGTCACCTGAATATCTCCCTGAGCTTTGCTTCTAAACTCGGACCTCTCAGGTTTTTTGCGATAATTTTCCCTTGTGGATCAATCAGATAGGTAGCAGGTATTGAATGAATTTGATATGTTTTTGCCGCCCGACTGTTCCAAAACTTTAAATCTGAAATATGAAGCCAGGGCAGTCCGTCCTGCTCAATAGCTGTCAGCCAGGCATTTCTAGTTCTGTCCAGCGATACGCCGAGTATTTCAAAATTCTCATCGGCATACTTATTGTACATCCTGACGACGTTTGGATTTTCAGCCCGGCAGGGGCGACACCAGGCCGCCCAAAAATCTACAAGAACATACTTTCCTTTTAGCGAACTAAGACTCACTAAATCCCCGTCAGGATTTGGCAGTTCAATATCAGGGGCATCAGCACCTATTGCTAAGGATTTCTCGGATTTAATCCGGCTTAATAGGTTTTTAACATGGAAGTTATCTCGGATTTCATCGTTTAATGCCTGAGCGACGCTATCAATAAATAGGTAGTTATTGTTTACATCAATCATCTGCAACCCGTAGAATGCTGCGAGGGAGGGTGCTGCTTCTCGTATTAGCTGTTTCAGTTCCTGCTCTGCTTCCATTCCGAGCTGAACCATGTTGTTGACTGCGATGTTATAACGCTGAATATCGCCGCTTCTTCTTGCCTGAAGCTGAGTTTGTTGGTAATGAGCACGTTCCTTTTGGTAGGCTTGCATGATAACATCCATTCGGTTCTTTAATTCAGAATCATGGGAACCGGAGACTTCACTAAATCCTCGGGGATCATTGCCGTGGGCATTTACAATCACCTCATCCTCCTCGCCTGTCAGGATAATTGAGACATACTGTCGATCATTAAAATTGAGTCGATAAAATGAAGGCTCACTTACCGGAACATACATGGTGTATTTCCCTTTTCCATTGAGCCCGGTCGTATCTATTCTAACAATGCCTGCTTCATCTATTCTTTCCAGATAGATTTTACTGCGGTCTGAATAATGCTCTAATTGTCCTGATAATTTTACCTCTTCTTTAACGTTATTTCCCCCGCAAGAAATAACTAAAACTATTACAACGATCCTTAGTAAATGTTTCATGTTTTTACATTTTGCTTGATAACAAATATTATCAGTGAATCATTTCTTTACCGACGTTCAGTGCTTTTTCCAGCCCTGAAATATCCTTCCCGCCCGCTGTAGCATAAAAGGGTTGTCCACCACCGCCACCTCTAATCTCTTTAGCCATGATTTTAATCATCTCATTTGCATTCATCCCCTCCTTACTAACAAGATTATCCGAAAGCATCACCGTAAGCATGGGCTTATCATCAATATTAGCAGCGATGAGCAATATCAGATTCTTTACTTCTCTTTTAAGTTCAAAAGCTAATTGTTTTAAAACATCCGCAGTTGGAAAGTCACCTTTATAAGCAATTAATTTTTTTCCGTTGCTGTCTACTCCGCTGTTTTTCAACTCCTCCTTCATCTGAGCAATTATTCTATTGTTGAGCTTACTGATTTTCTTTTGGATTGATGTATTCTCATCCATAAGTTTCTTTACCGTCTCTTTGACCTTTGGGGTTTTGAGTGTCCCCTCCAAATCAGTGATGACCGACAGCCTGTCTTCGTAGAAATTAATCGCTTCCTGAGAGGTAACTGCCTCAATTCTCCTGACCCCCGCTGCACTTGACCCCTCACTTACAATTTTAAATACACCTATATTACCTGTTCTCGGGACGTGCGTCCCTCCGCAAAGCTCCACAGAATAATTCGGATCGAATATGATGACACGCACAAAGTCGCCATACTTCTCACCAAAAAGTGCCATAGCACCCATTGCTTTTGCCTGATCAATGGGCACATTTCTTTGTTCTTGTAATTCAATATTGGAACATATCTTCTCATTGACGATTCGCTCAACTTCTTTAATTTCAGGAGGGTTCATCTTCGCAAAATGG
>JAPPDO010000189.1 GCA_028821635.1 Ekhidna sp. | reverse complement strand
GCGATTTTTGAATTTTTTCTTTATCTACACTACAAAAAAAATGGTTTTAAAAATATTTTTTAGTTTTGGGGGGGGGGGTGGGGAATCACGATATTAACTTCACTGAAATTGCTGTTTTCTGCTATTATTTGCATTTTATTGTGTATTAGCGTTTAAAATGAGTTATTTGAGACCGTAAAGCTAAAGGTATTTTTTAGAAATACAAATAAAAGGTTGGAAATTTTTTAGTTTATTTACAGGTAGTGCTAAATAAACTGATAAAGATTTAACCACAAAGGACACAAAGAAGGCACGGAGGGATAACGGAATATTCTGTATTTGTTAGTTACTCATATATCCACACCGAGCCGGCGATGCCACAATAATTTAATGAACGCAACCTTTATATTTATTTTTGGGTTTAAATTAAAAAAAAAACTAAAAAACCAGACATGAGTAACAGGAACTTAATTTTAATTGCAGTCTTCTCCTCCATCTTGGGAGGTGTTATAGCTATTGCGGGGTATTCTTCACTAGTCCCAAGTCAGAACGTAATACCGTCGGCTCCGGTTGAAGATAAACCGGTTGCATTGACGAATTACATTTTTGATTCTTCTGATTTTGTAGTGCCGGAAGGCTTAAACTTCGTTTTTGCTGCTAAAAATGCAACGCCGTCAGTAGTACACATTAAAACCACTTATCGGGCAGGTGCTCAATCCAGAAATCCTTTTAATGACTTTTTTAGAGATCACTTCGGCGATCGATATGACAGGAAAGGGTATGGCCAATCTTTGGGCGCAGGTTCAGGAGTTATTGTTTCAGATGATGGATATGTTGTCACAAACAATCATGTTGTTGATAATGCAAGCGAGATTGAAGTAGTGCTCAGCGATAACAGAAGCTATCAGGCTAAAGTCGTCGGGGCAGATGCGTCTACGGATTTGGCGGTGGTAAAAATTGACCAAACCGATCTGCCTGCGGCAAGCTATGGTGATTCAGAAAATATCAATGTTGGTGAATGGGTTTTGGCCATCGGTAATCCATACGAATTTAAGTCGACGGTTACTGCGGGAATTATTTCTGCAAAAGGGAGAAATATCAATATACTTGGCGGCGGGACAAGTATTGAGTCATTCATCCAAACAGATGCTGCGGTTAATCCAGGTAATAGCGGAGGGGCATTGGTCAATTTGAACGGAGAATTAATAGGCATCAATACTGCCATTGCATCACCCTCGGGATCTTTTGCGGGATATTCGTTTGCCGTGCCTATAACCCTTGTGAAGAAAGTGGTGAATGACCTAATAAAGTATGGTGAAGTTCAACGCGCATTGCTGAATATAAGAATAGGGGACGTTAATGCTCAGGTCGCTGAGCAATTTGATCTGGATGTTTTAACAGGTGTTTATGTCAGCGAAGTAATTAAAGGTGGAGCGGCAGATTTAGCGGGAATGAAGGAGGGGGATGTCATCATTGGGATTGATAATAAGACGATTAACAACGTGGCTCAGCTTCAGGAAAACGTAGCGATCAACAGTCCCGGCGACAGGATCACTGTTAAATTTATTAGAGATGGCAAAAAAAGGGAGATTGAAGCGATCTTAAGAAATGCAAATAACACATTCGATATCGTTGAGGCTCGTGATGAGTTTGAAGTTGAGGGAGCTACTTTTATTGAGATTTCAAAAGACATGAAAGAAGACCTCAAAATAGAGGGAGGCGTTCAGATTTCAGAACTCAGGGCTGGAAAATGGAAGGATATTCGTATGAAGGAAGGATTCATCATTACCAGAATTGATAATGAAGAAATAGAAAATTTGAAAGATCTCAAAGATTATTTCCGAAACCCCAGAAGGGACGGCATATTGATAGAAGGGATTTACCCCGATGGCAGCAAGGCACACTATGGTTTAGGTCTTTGAAAGGTCAATTCATTTGAAAGTCCTGACTTTGATCAGGACTTTTTTCGATCTATTTATCCTTTATGAAAAGAATAGTAGTAATTGGTGGAGGGCTCGCCGGCCTAATAAGTGCTATCTTACTTGTAAGAAAGGGGTTTAGCGTAATTTTATTTGAAGAAAAAAGCTATCCGTTCCACCGTGTTTGCGGAGAGTACATTTCTAATGAAGTTATTCCTTTTCTTAAACGAAATGATCTCTATCCAGAGGGACTGAATCCGACGAGCATATCCCAACTTCATCTCACATCTCCCTCAGGTATTTCCTTAAATATACCATTGGATTTAGGTGGTTTTGGACTGAGCAGATACGCTTTTGATAACTGGTTATATAGAAAAGCACTGGAAGAGGGAGTAGAATTTCACCATTGTAGGGTAATAAAATGCGCTTTCGAGCAAGACACCTTTAATCTTCAAACCAGAAATGGCCAAAAGTTTACTACTGATATAGTAATCGGAGCTTTCGGTAAGAAAAGTATTCTTGATAAAAACCTGGACAGAACTTTTACATACAAGAGGTATCCATATATTGGAGTAAAATATCACATTAACTCCGACGAGGCTGAGCACGACACCATTGCGCTTCATAATTTCAGGGATGGCTATTGTGGAATTAGCAGAGTGGAGGGGGATAAGTTTAACGTTTGCTACCTGACCGAGAGGCAAAACCTTAGAAAATATGGTAGTATTTCCGTGATGGAAGAGGAAGTGCTGTTTAAGAACTCCTATTTAAAAAAGATTTTTGAAACTGCTGATTTTCTTTTTCCGAAGCCGGAAGTAATCAATGAAATATCCTTCTTTCCGAAAGAACCGGTCCATGAACACATACTAATGGCGGGCGACTCCGCCGGTATGATAGCACCCCTCTGCGGCAATGGAATGGCCATTGCAATTCACGCTGCAATGATCCTCAGCGAGCTAATTCAACTTAATATTAAAAATGGATTCGATCGTCAAAAATTAGAGGAATCTTACAGGATTGCCTGGAATGCTACATTTCGCAAAAGACTGCAAAACGCCAGAAACATACAACACCTCTTTGGAGCGACCTACCTCACCGAACTCGCCGTCTTGTTAAACAAAGCCATCCCCTCTTTGGCTTCCATACTGATGAAGAAGACTCACGGCCTGGAGTTTTGATCTTCCTGCCAAAGCAGTTACTTATAGTCATTGACGGATACTGACATTTACGTTAATTACAATGTCTCTCATCCTTGCCATTTCTCATCAGGAGATTTGTGGGTATTCATCTATAGTTTCAAAATTTTAGCCTTTTGCTGAATTTTATATGTAAAACACTCAAGCCATAAAAAAATAAACCGTTCATTATCGTAAATGAACGGTTTATTAAATGATAGTGCTATGTATTTTAGTTACCTATCGAAACTCGAATGCTTTCGGGTGCTTCATTACCAACTAAATCCTTAATTCCCGCACCCGTACCTCCATCCGGATCAGTTTTAATATTGAAAGTTAATCCTTGTTGATCTATCGCAGCACCATCAACTTGTGGTACAAATTCTAAAACAACCACTTGGTCTCCTTTATTGATATTTCTTGTTATCGTTTCCGTATCAAAAGCAGGATTAGGAAGAGGAGATATTGCTGAAATTTCAAAAGCTACTGTGTCTTTGTCAAGAGCCTCAAATGTAAGTTCCAGTCTGACATTTAAAAACTTTCCATTGCCATCTGTAGATACGGAAGTTGCGCCTACTCTCATTTTGGGACTTTCATTGTCAGCAATGTAAGCGGACTTAATAGTATCATTCTTCATAGCAAAACCTGCTACCGTTTCTCCTCCACTTACGGCGAAATCTACCGTATCAGCCGCAGATGCTCCTGCTGTGTAAACAAAAAACCAAACATCATCATCCTCAGACTTTGTTAAAGTACCTACGTTGTCATCCGATGCTCCGCTTGCTGAGATTCTGGTGATGGCAGGAATTGTCTCAAATGTAGCTACGTCTCTGTCAAAAGTTAAAAACACGGTATCCCGATCATCATTACGTAGACGACCACCGGATTCATTTTCATCTTTTATCTCAATGCTTTCAAGTACCAATCTTTGCGGATCGCCCACTTTTGCGGTATACCTAAACTGAGAATTAAAGTAAGAAAAAGTTCCGGATCTGGTAACATCACCGGTTGCATTACCCGAATTAAATTCCCTACCATCGGTTAATACCATTTCAAAATCAATGATAAAATCATCACCACTTGATACCTCACTAAGGGTGCTGTTGATATGTCCCACCAATTCATTCAAGGTTACGGTAAATGTTGCAACCGGCAATTTATGAGTGGTTCTCGTGGTTGTTTCATTGAAACTTGCGGCAGGAATGGTCCTAAATAAAGATAATGCTGTTGTATCAGTGCCTTGATTATCTCTATCATTAAAACCAACGTTAACTCTTACTTCTTGCAGCAAGTCACCTCCTGTGGCATCCTGCGCTTCCAGTATAATTGCATAGGTGGAAGTGCCATCAGCAACATCCAAGTTGTTGGATACATTAAGATTTCTTAATGCACCTCCACTTTCAACGCTATTGATTACTTCATCAACGATTAACTCTTCCGAGCATGACATAGAAAGAAGTACCGATAGTCCTAATAATTGTAATATA
Source organism: Ekhidna sp. (assembly GCA_028821635.1). Classification (GTDB taxonomy): domain Bacteria; phylum Bacteroidota; class Bacteroidia; order Cytophagales; family Cyclobacteriaceae; genus Ekhidna. Next base: position 393 of record JAPPDO010000189.1, on the reverse strand, counting down.
TGTTTTTTCATAATGAATTTAATTAATTAGCAAGTAATTCAGTAGACTGCATATCCCAGAAAACCCTATTAGTAACTCCTGACTTTTGCGACAGGGAAGCGTTTCTTTCAACAAAAACCGGAGGATAGAAAAATGACCTAAAAAATGCCCCGGGAATAGGCTCAAGATTTGGCTGAAGTGTAGACGGTCTTCCTGTTCTTCTGTAGAAATTAAATCCGTCAATGCCATTACCAAACAACATCACAAAGTACTCTGAACCTAAAATATCCAATTGATCACCCAGACTAGAGGCACTTTCAAATAATTGACCTAACTCCCTAACGTAAGCGGCATCCAAATCAGTGGAAGGGGCTGTTGATAAGTTTGCGCCTGCGTCCCTTTGACCGAAGGCAC
>JAPPDO010000085.1 GCA_028821635.1 Ekhidna sp. | reverse complement strand
GATGAACTGTCCGAACACCTTGCCTACCGGAGTCACCTGCACCGACCTGAACAACGTTGGCATAGGCAACAACCCTCGAGTGACCTTCAGCGGCAGTGCTGCCGGCTCCGCCACCGTCGTGATGCTAACCCTAACGGCCACTGCTGACACCGATGTGGAAGCGGAGGGCGAAACAGTGAATCTCAATCCCGGCACGCCGGTATCTTCCGGTATGAGCGGCGGTGCAGCACCAACCACAGACAACTTTGGCGAGTTCAGCATCCACGACGTGGTGGTGTCCTTATCAATTTCCGGGGACGGGACTGTCACGGAAGGTGATCCGCCCCTGACCCTCACTGCTGCCCGTAGTGAGGCCAATAACACCAGCGCAGCATTGTCCATCCCTATCCGGATTAAGACGGCCTCCACCACGGCGCAAGCGGGAGACTACATAGTGGCTGGCTCCATTAGTATTGCAGGCGGTGCCGCCGCAGGCACGATAGACTTTGAAGTGACTGACGACGGCGCAGACGAGCCGGCAGAAACGGTGGTCATTGAGTTGGGAATGCTCCCTGCCGGCAACGAGCGTGGAGCCACCCCTGAAGTGGAGATCACCATCACGGACAATGATCCCACGAAGGTGGTGTTTACCATGCCAGATGCTACAGCCACAGAAGGCAGTAGCGATGACCTTGCCACACTGAGGCTGACGCTAGGCCGTGCCTTGAGGGCGGAAGAGCGTTTAGAAGTGCCGTTGAGCTTCAGCGGCGGCATATTGGGTACGGATTTCACCTTGTCTTTATCCGACAGTCCTTCGGGTGTGATGCTGAGTGGCAGCGTGGTGACTTTCAGCGGGAGTAGTGGTGAATCCGCCGTCATCGCAGAGGTATTGCTCAGTGCTTCCGAAGATAGCGATACTGCTGATGAGACAGTGGTCGTGTCCATCCCGTCAAGTACGATGTCCACGCCTCGGCTGACGGCCACAGTTCTGGAAGGCGGTGCTAGGGGCAGCCGCACGGGTGATGGGCGGATTAAGCTGAAAGATGATGATGTCCCACCCCCAGACAAGCCTGCGGGCTTCACGGCTATGGCGGGAGACGAGCAGATTACCCTGAACTGGACAAACCCCGTTAATAGTAATATCACCAGCTATCAGTTCCGGCAGAAGTCAGGATCAGGCAACTACAGTAGCTGGATAGACATCGCCGGCAGCGATGTTGCCACCGTCAGCCACACGGTCACTGGTCTGACCAATGGCACGGTTCACACCCTCCGCATCCGTGCAGTGGCAGGCTCAACAAACGGTGTCCCGTCAGACGAAAGGATGGCAACGCCACAGGCTGCACCAGTCAATTCTGTTCCAGCAATGATGGTTATGATTCCCGATCAGACCGCTACTGTGGGTGCGGCATTTCGTTACACCTTCCCTGCGAACACGTTCAGTGATGCCGACGGTGACGAACTGACTTACACTGCGGCACAGGGCGACGGCTCAGCTTTACCCGGCTGGCTGGCCTTCAATACCAATAGCCGCACCTTCTCTGGCATGCCGCAGGAAGGCGATGAGGGCACACTGAGCATAAAAGTGACTGCCAGCGACGGTAATGGCGGCTCGGTTTCCGACAGTTTTGATATTATCGTGTCGGCTACCGCAAGCGTGCAGCCTGTGGTGACCATTGCAACGGGAACCTCACCGGTGACCGAAGGCATCGAGGCTGCCTTCACCGTGACCGCCGCACCGGCACCTATGGCTAATCTGACCGTGAGCCTTTCCGTAACAGAAGCAGCAGGCAGCGACTTTGTAGCTTCCGGTGATGAGGGCACGAAAACAGTGGTCATCCCCACCTCCGGCAGTGCGACCTACACCGTCGCCACCGTGAACGATGACACCGATGAGGAAAACGGCAGCATGATGGCGACCGTAGCGGACGGCAGCGGCTACACGGTAGGTACTCCGAGTGAGGCGAGCGTGACGGTGAACGATAATGATGAGGAGGAGGCCCCGTTGGGAGCAGAGGATGCGGCGGAAGTTGTCATCTTCCCCAACCCTTCGGGCCGCTACCTGGAGGTGCGCTCTTCAATAGAAGGTACATTCCAACTTCTGAGCCTCAGCGGCAAGCCATTGCTGGAAGGCACCACCAACACAAGGGTAGACATCTTTTCATTGAAAAGCGGATTGTATCTGGTACAGTTGCCGGACGGGCGTTTGTTGAAGTTTGTGAGGGAGTAAAGTAAACTTTGGAGGTCTCAAAAACTCACCAGAATTTTATTAGAAAATGACCTTTACCGGGTGTAGTTTGTTATGTAATCAGGGATATCCAAGGGCTACAAATATGATTAGCTTATTCAACGGCCACTTTGTCGAGGTTCAGGAATTCTACTTCATCCTGGTCTGACATGGTCACTCCTATAACCGAATCTTTCCGAATTTTTCCTTTCAACATTTCTTTAGAAAGTTCATTTAAGATTTCTCTTTGAAGCACTCTCTTCAGTGGCCTTGCCCCGAACTGCGGGTCAAAGCCCACTTCTCCGAGATGTGACAGTACCTTATCGTCTGTTTCGATTTTAATTCCATTCTCATCTAATCGGCTTTGAATCATCCTGAACTGAATAGCCACTATCTGCTGAAGGTCTTGCCTGCTTAATGGTCTGAACATGATGACTTCATCCACTCGATTTAAAAACTCCGGTCTTACGGACTTTTTCATGACTTCAAAGACCTGATTTTTGGTTTCTTCAATGATCGGCTCCGGATTCAATTCATCGAGTCTTTCAAAGTTTTTCTGAATCAGGTCTGAGCCGATGTTGGTGGTCATAATAATGATGGTATTCTTGAAGTTCGCAATTCGGCCTTTATTATCCGTCAGTCTTCCATCGTCAAGCACTTGCAGCAGCACATTGAATACATCAGGGTGTGCCTTTTCGACTTCATCCAAAAGGATCACGCTGTAAGGCTTTCTTCTGACAGACTCGGTAAGTTGTCCGCCCTCATCATATCCCACGTATCCCGGAGGTGCTCCAACCAATCGGCTTACGGCGTGTCTTTCCTGGTATTCAGACATATCAATCCGAACCATGGCATTTTCATCATTAAAAAGATATTCTGCCAAAGCCTTTGCCAATTCTGTCTTTCCCACGCCGGTAGTACCTAGGAAAATAAAGGAACCAATGGGTCGCTTTGGGTCATGTAAGCCCGCTCTGCTTCTTCTAACCGCATCTGACACTGCCTGAATGGCTTCGGTTTGCCCTACAACCCTCTTCCCTAGTTCCTCTTCGAGATGGATCAATTTCTCACGATCACTCCGCAGCATCTTGGATACCGGAATGCCCGTCCACTTACTGACGACCTCCGCAATATCCTCTGCATCTACTTCTTCTTTGAGTAAGCTTTGCCCTTCTTGCACCTCTGAAAGTTGTTTTTGATATGCTTTAAGTGTTGTCTCTGCCTCAACGATCTTGCCATATCTGATCTCAGCTACTCGTTCGTATTCGCCCGCCCGCTCTGCTTTTTCAGCTTCAATTTTGTAGTTTTCGATACTTTCCTTGGCTTCACGTAATCCCTGAATTACAGACTTCTCGTTATTCCACTTCGCCTTTAATTCATTTCTCTCTGCGTCCAAATCTGCAATTTCACGATTAAGCTCTTTTTCTTTTTCTTTATTCTTCTCTCTCCTAATGGCCTCTCGCTCGATCTCTAACTGCATGATTTTTCGATTCAGTTCATCTAATTCTTCCGGTAGAGAATCAATCTCAATCCGAAGTTTGGATGCCGCCTCGTCCATCAAATCGATTGCCTTATCCGGTAGAAAACGGTCTGAAATGTATCGGTTTGAAAGCTCTGCGGAAGCAATGACCGCATCGTCCTGAATCCGTACTCCATGGTGAATCTCATACTTGTCCTTAATGCCTCTAAGAATGGAGATCGCATCTTGTACACTCGGCTCGTCCACTATGATAGACTGAAACCTTCTTTCGAGTGCTTTGTCCTTTTCAATATATTGCTGGTATTCTTTGAGGGTTGTTGCGCCGATTGCGTGCAATTCGCCTCTTGCCAAAGCCGGTTTCAACAGATTAGCGGCATCCATTGCTCCCTCACCTGTGCCGCCGGCTCCAATCAATGTGTGAATCTCATCAATAAAAAGAATGATCTCGCCTTCACTGTCTGTAACCTCTTTGATGACGGCCTTTAATCTTTCCTCAAACTCTCCTTTATATTTTGCTCCGGCAATGAGCAGCCCCATATCTAATGAGATGATCGTTTTAGATTTCAAGTTCTCCGGGACATCACCATCTATAATGCGCTGGGCCATCCCTTCAATGATAGCTGTTTTACCAACTCCGGGCTCACCAAGCAACATCGGATTGTTCTTAGTTCTTCTGGCCAAAATCTGGAGAACTCTTCGGATCTCTTCGTCTCGCCCAATGACGGGGTCAATTTTACCTTTTTTGGCAAGCTCGTTTAGATTTTTTGAATATCGCTCTAAAGACCGGTATTTTGACTCTGCATTTTGATCTGTTACACGTTCGCCCCCTCGAAGTGTTCTGATGGCTTTAATTAGTTCTTTTTCTTCAACACCTACATCTCTTAGAATTTGTGATACTTTATCAGAATTGGCAAGTAAACCCAGCATAATATGTTCCACAGCTACATACTCATCTCCAAGGTCTCCCAGATACTTCTCTGCCTTTTGGAGCGACTTTGCGGCATCGTTAGAGAGATACGGCTGACCTTCTGATACCTTAGGATAAGCTGCCAGAACACTCTTCAGCGGATTTGAAATTGCTTGTTTGGTCGTGCCAAGTTTTTTTAATAAAAATGAAATCAGGTTTTCGTCCGATTGTAAAATTGCTTGAAGTAAATGCCCTGTTTCTATGACCTGTCGATCATTACCGGAAGCGATCTCTGTGGCTTTTTGTAATACCTCCTGCGCCTTTATTGTATAATTATTGAAGTTCATCTCTCATCTTTTAGAAGTACTATTGAG
>JAPPDO010000407.1 GCA_028821635.1 Ekhidna sp. | reverse complement strand
CTGTACCTCGTGCAGTTGCCGGACGGGCGTTTGTTGAAGTTTGTGAGGGAGTAGCAGCCTGAAATGCTAAAAAAACAATGACTATAAACAAAGAAGCCGCTCAAAATGAGCGGCTTCCAAACTAAAATCAGTATGAAGAGAAATTAGTAATCATTTTCTTCTGTTACGATGACTCAGCAGCGGCACTAATGTTAAGAACAAAAGTTAAATCAAAATCAGTATCTCCTGTGGTAGCAGTAGAAGTAGCCGTTTTCACATCCGGTTGATGTTGTAGTTTAACTCTAAACTTTCCGTTAGTACGAGGATTGCCCGCTGTCCAGGTTGTCTCAAGTCCTACGGGATTTTCGTCATCATCTTCATCTTCGTAGTTTATCGGGTCTGATGTAGTGTCAATGTTTCCATCACCCATTGGGCTTGAAAACGCTCCATCGGTAAAAGCGAAAAAGAGCTGATGCTCATCATCCTCCTCTTCAATCTCTTCTCCAACATCCTCCACGTCGTCAGGGTCAAGTGCATTGGAGATTTCAAAAGTTAGCGTATACGTAACTCCGGAAGTCAGTTTAATTGTATCAAGTACTTGAAGATCTTGTGCACCCATCCCGTCAGGGTCTTTTGCACGGGCTTTTACCACATCTGTATTATCAGCGTTATTTGTAAAAACAAGTGTTACATCGGTAATGACCTCTACTTCATCCTCTTCTTCAGGGGCATCATCATCTCCGTTACAGCTTGTAAAAATCAAACCGGAACTTAATAGTCCGATCAATAAATAGTTTTTAAAATTTGTCATTATAAAAGGTTATGTAATTATGCCGCAAATATAGTGATTTTTTTTTTATGCAACAATGTTGTAAAAACTAAAATAAATAATTTATTCGGAAGGTATAATTGATCCCTTCTTCATCGGCGAAATATCGCATCTGATTGAGGTAATCCCGATAACTCGTATTGAGTACGTTTCTAATCTGAAACTGACCACTGAGCCTGCCCTTTTTCCATTCATATCCTGCATGTCCCAGAAAATATCCGTTGGGAGCATTCTTAAAATCAAATATTTCAGACTCCGGATTAATTGATACTTCTCTGTTGATGATTCGCTCCGGCGTAATCGTGGGTGGAGCTTGAAATTGCCTGAAGGTATAGGAAGTCTCCAATGACAATTTTGAGAAGTCCAGGCCAAAGTAGGAGGGTGTTTCCCATGTAATCTCTGCATTAATATTTATCGGGGGCTGATTGATCAATGCTTCGTTATCCTGAACATCTAAGCTCCATAAATAGCTGGTTCCAACTTTACCTTTCAGTTTTTTTGTGATGCTTCGTGAGTAAGTTATATCCGCTCCGGTAAAAAGTGCATCGGCCCGATCAATGATAAATGCAGGCATAGGTCCCCGAAATGTGCCTATGACGGTTAAAGGACGGTCGAAGGTAAAATTTTCGATAAAATTGATGTAGGCAGTTAATTTGAGTGTATGGCCGTTTTTTTGATGGCTCAATTCGTTGATCCATTTGAATCCTTTCTCTGCTTTGACGGCCTGATCTTTCTCGGTGAGCACCCTGTCTGTTCGTAACTCCTCGTCCTCGTTCATATAATAGCGCCAAAGGCCATATTCAACTTTAAATGAATGTTGGCCAAAGCTATAAAGCTCTGCCATGTTGGGTGTACGCCACGCAGAGCCCAGATTACTCCTTAGCTGCCAGTGAGGGGTTAAATCACGAACCAGGCCGAGAGATGCGGTGAGATTGGTGAAAGAAAATTCATTTCTGAAAATTTCCTGACTTTGCTCACGTCCGCGCGCCGAGTTGTATTCATGATCTAATCTTAACCCCAGTTCGTATATATTTCTATCTGTTTGAATGCTTTCGATGGCATACACACTGAATCGGTGCGTATTATAATTCGGGATGAGTGGCGTAGTGCCTGTGCCGGGATTATTATCATTGTTTTGAGAGAAATATTCCAGCCCTAGCGTTCCCTCCAGTCCGCCAATGGGAGGGTGATACCACTCAAGCCGGGTATCTGAGGTATTTAGTTGCAAATCAATAATAGGCAGGTCGGCGTTCCTTCTCACATCAAATTCCTGTCGCAGGTTAGTTTGCCGGCTGGATAGCAATGAAATTTTTCCCAGACCCGAATACCAGTCAACTTCCAGTTTAGCCAGATGATGCGCAATGATTTGTTTGGGCTCGTTAATGGTGTAAGAGAAATCTCGGATGAATAAAGGCTCTATAGCAACTATGGAACGGGAGAAAAGATCACCACTTTCAGCCACTGATGCACGAAGCAATCCTAACTCCTGACTAATATGGCTGTAGTATATTTTGAAATCCCACTTCGGTAGGTGGTATCTAAAACCTGCGCTGACTGCATATTCTCTTTTCCCGGTATTGGTAAGGGAATAGTCCGGAGTGTGCCGATCGCCAATTCTTAAATAATTCCCTCCCACGTGATAGCTGAACTTCTTATAACCGGCACCAAAGTTCGCATTGGCATGATAGCCTTGTCCATTCGTTTGATAGCTCGTGGAGATGCCTCCGTATGTTTTCTGTAAAAGTTTTAACGGATTGCCTTCTATCACTATCACACCCCCCAAAGCCTCCGACCCAAAGCGTACACCATCCGCACCCTTGAGTACGGTCACATTGTTCGCACTAGCAATATCTATTTCAGGAGCGTGGTCGGTGCCCCAGTTTTGAAAACCATGCTTCACCCCATTATTGATGATCAGTATCCGGTTGCCATACAATCCGTGAATAACAGGAAGTTGAACATTAGAGCCAACAGAGTTAAAAGTGACACCTTGTATGGAGCTAATGACGGAAGCAAGCGACTGTGTAGGTTTTAGTGCTAGCTGGGACTGACTTATTTTATCTACAGAAATGGACTGCATGTCTCCGACGATCTTTTCTCCTTCCACCACCACGCTTTTCAATAGCTTCTCTTCCCGAGCTAAATAAACAATGTGGTTATCATTAACATGATCGCTATTACGAAAGTCATGGTGATGAGTGACCGTTTTGTAGCCCACAAATCGAACTTCAAAATCTACTTCTTTTTTACATATTTCATTGAGCGTGAAGTTTCCCTCTGCGTCACTGATCACCCCATTAGCTGAGTTTAGAATTTTTACGGTGGCAAAAGAGAGAGGTTCTTGAGTATCAATGTCTAAAACTTGTCCCGTAATCACTCCGTTACAGCCGGACTGTGCGAACGATTGAACAGTGATAAAGAGCGTGAATAGAGATGATATAATTCTCATTTTTTAAGCACACTCGGCACAAATGCCATCCACAATCAAATTAACCTTCTCCATTGTGTATCCTTCGGGCACGGACACATTAGGAGTTTCTTTATCCTCCAGGCATTCGATTTGCCCGCAATTGTTGCACTTGAAGTGAATGTGATTATGTATGTGCTGCTCGGGAGCGCAGGTGTCGTAGCACAAGCCATAAGTAGCTGTTCCACTCTCGTTGGGGATTTTATGTAATATCCCAAATTTCAGAAAACTGTTGAGTGTTCGGTATAGCGTGACCCGATCGTATTGTGTAAATTTATTCTCGAGATCTCCCAGAGAAAGAGCACCTCTCTTATCTGAAAAATACCTAATCACATCTATGCGGCAGTTGGTTACTCTGAGGTTATGAGACTTGAGAATTTCTTTTAGAATTTCTGACATAATGCAAAAATAGTTTATGCAACTTAATTGCATTTAGAAGATCAAACACTTTTCCACTTTTGAAAGTTTAACCTATTGTATGAAAAATCAGAAAAAAGATCGGAAAACTGAAAAAGTGAATTATTTCGACTTTTCAGAGGTATTGACTTACTTTTTTAGAAAAAAAGATCCTTCAAGACCCAAGAACTTTAATCTAAAAGCGATGCACATTATCAATAAAATATCAATATTGATGTTTCTATTTGCACTCATCGTGATGATTACAAGAGCTATTTTAAGAGCCTGATTTCAAGGGATTAAAATCTGGCAACTACCTATTTTCACACTCATCTGAAACTAAATTCGAGAGTGTTGAATTATATAGATATTATGAATTATTTCTTAACATTCTTGTTCCTACCGATTGCATTTATTTCTTGCGGGCAAAGCCAACATGCTGAAGTTTCAAATAACTTTCCAATGGATCAGCGCATTGAAAAAAGTGAGGCTGAATGGGAAGAAGAACTTACTGAGGCGGAATATTACATTTTACGAGGAAAAGGCACTGAAAGAGCTTTTACGAGCGACTTGCTTGGCAATAAAGAAGTCGGAACTTATGTCTGTGCTGCCTGTCAGCTTCCGCTATTTGAATCCAAAACTAAATTCAAGTCAGGCACAGGATGGCCTTCTTTTTACCAACCCATCAATCAAATCAATGTGGCAGAGTCCAGTGATCGATCCTATGGAATGATACGCACTGAGGTGCTCTGTGCAAGATGTGACGGACACTTAGGACATGTATTTCCGGACGGCCCCGCTCCTACAGGGTTGAGATATTGCATCAATGGTATTGCGTTAGATTTTAAAAAGGAAGAAGAATAATCGTATTTAACTGACCTTCCTCTCCAACTCCTCGAACCATTCTTTTCCAAACTTCCGGATAAGTGCCCCTTTCAGGAATTTATAAACAGGTACTTTTAGTTCCTGCCCCAAGTCACACGCCGAGGAGCAAATACTCCACTGGTTATAATTAAGTGCTTCAAAACCAGCAAGTTTTGATACTCTTATGGGATATAGATGACAGGAGATCGGCTTCTTGAAGTCGGTTTTACCATCATTATATGCCCGCTCAATACTACATTTCAAAATTCCTTGCTTATCATAAAAAGCAAAAGCACATTCCTCCATATCAATCGTAGTAGTTGAAAAATCACCATCCTCATCCAAAAGGTATCCTCCCCTCTTTTCAAGCACCTCCACGGCCTCCTCTGACAAATAGGGCTTCACTATCTCAATTACTTCCTCAATTTTATC
>JAPPDO010000319.1 GCA_028821635.1 Ekhidna sp. | reverse complement strand
AACGATAAGTGTTGTTTTGGCGGCTGTTGTTTTGTTTGTCATCGAGGTCATCTCAATTGATCTTGTTGCCCTTCTAATCATCTGCTCACTTGTCATTTCAGGGGTTATCTCTCCGGAGGAGGGTGTTGCGGGTTTTAGCAATAAAGCTACGATCACGGTGGCGTTTATGTTCGTATTGAGTGCCGCACTTCTGAAAACCGGCGCATTACAATACGTTGCTCATAGGCTGTCGAAGACATTCAGGTACCGCTTTGATGTGGGTATTGTTTTAATGATGATTTTGATTGCGGTTATCTCTGCATTTATCAACAACACTCCGGTGGTAGCCGTATTTATCCCTGTGGTGATTCAGATCGCAAATGCCTCCGGGCAGAGTCCTCCAAAAATGCTGATCCCCCTCTCCTTTGCTTCAATTTTTGGCGGCATGTGCACCCTGGTTGGGACATCAACAAATATTTTGGTTAGCGGGATTGCGGAGAAGGAGGGACTGGAGGCCATTTCAATTTTTGCATTCACACCGATGGGACTTGCCTTCTTCTTGGTGGGAATTGGGTATATGGTGCTGGTCGGCGTAAAACTGCTGCCCGACAGAAAACCGGACAAAGATTTGAGCAGAAAATTTGGGATTAGAGATTATCTAACCGAAATCCAACTGTTGCCCGCTTCCGATTCAATAGAAAAGAAGATCATGGACGCTCCCTTAGTAAAAGAACTACAGATGGACATCATTGAGGTGAGAAGAGGGGGAAACACATTTACACTTCCGTCCGGAGATTTCTACTTAAAAGCAGAAGATATTCTAAAAGTCCGGTTTGATGTGAAATCAATGAGGAATTTGAAAGACAGCACCAAAGTGCTACAGTATAGCCCCGTTAAAATTGGAGACAATGACCTCAAAGGGACGGACTCCTCCATGGTAGAAATGATCATTACCTCCAATTCAGCGTTAGTTGGTAAAACACTTCGAGATGCAGATTTTAGGAGAAAATACCGGGGTATTCCACTGGCGATCAGGCACCATCAAGACGTTCAGCATGAGCATCTTTATAAAGTGAAACTAAGGGCTGGCGATATGCTGTTAGCGGAGGTAAAGAATCATTATGTTAAAGAATTAAAAAAAATAGAAAAGAGCCAGGACGCACCTTTCGTTGTTATTTCCGAAGAGGGATCAATCGAGTTTGACAAAAAAAAATTCCTGACAGTCTTGAGTATCATTGTTGGTGTGGTCACGCTCGCAGCAATCGGGCTGATTGATATAATGATTGGAGCGATCAGCGGTGTGGCAGCACTGGTACTCTTTAGGATTATATCGATGAAGGAGGCCTACCAATCAATAAGTTGGAAAATCATTTTTGTGATAGCCGGAGCACTTAGTTTGGGGACAGCGATGACCAATACCGGATTAAACGCCATCATTGCGAATGCGCTTATCTCGGAACTTGGAGTATGGGGGCCGGTCGCAATAATATCAGGTCTTTACATCACCACGTCCCTTCTAACGGAAGTGATGTCAAACAATGCGTCAGCCGCCCTCCTTGCCCCGGTCGCAATTGAAACGGCCCGCAGTATGGAACTTAATCCAATGCCTTTTTTAATGGCTGTGACTTTTGCAGCCTCCGCAAGTTTCATGACACCGATAGGCTACCAAACCAACACGATGGTATACAGTGCCGGCCAGTATAAATTTCGAGACTTTATCAAAACAGGAATCTGGCTTAATCTCTTGTTCTGGCTCGTTGCCACCCTGCTAATACCCATTATCTACCCCTTCTGAGGGCTTTGTGTCATCACAAAATCAATCAAACTCCTGTTGTATTTACCCAACCATGTTGTCTGTCTTTAATGCCACTGATCAGTTTACTTCGTTCCTACTGCTGAGGTAGTCATAAATTAACTGGTGAATGGTTAGTCTTACATTCAGTCTGTAGAGAGCGGTGTTCTTCCTTGAAGGGTAAACACGATTCGATAGAAAAATATAGACCATGTCATTTTTCGGATCAGCCCAGGCAAGTGTGCCTGTATATCCGGAGTGTCCAAAACTCCTCCGACTGGATGATTTAGCAACGCTGCTTTTGACTGAGTCGTACTGCAAAAGAGGTTTATCAAAACCAAGTCCTCTTCTATTTCCCAAATTAGGGTACTGAACCGTAGTAAAGAGATCAATGGTATGTGGTTTTAATAATTGAAGTGTGTCATGGACACCCTTATTTAAAAGCATCCGCAGGACCTTAGCTAAATCAACGGCATTACTGAATAGACCTGCATTGCCGGAAACCCCCTGCATCATGATCGCTCCTTCGTCATGCACTTTCCCGTGGATCAGTTCCATCCTAAAAAAAGAGTCTACCTCTGTGGGGGCAATGAACTCCTCCGAAAAATTAGCTAAGGGAGAGAAGCCCATGGTTTTTGCATCCAATGGATCGAAAAAATGGGTTTGAAGGAAATCCGCATACCGCATACTGCTTAACTTTTCCACAAGTTCCGGCACCAGATAAAAAAATAGCCCTGAATATTGATAAGACGGGTTTTCGGCTACCCCTGACTTTTTAATAAACCGCTTAATACGTTGGTAAAAGTCATCGCAGAGAAACAAGCCGTTGGATAATTCAAAAGGATGTTTCTCAGTAGGGGCAGTTGAAATGTATTTCTTTTTGAAACTTCCATCCTTCTTTTTTATTTCTTGGTAATAAGGTATCCACGGAAGCAAACCTCCCTGATGCGCCAGTGCTTCTCTGATCGTCACCTTTCCTATCCTTTTTCCCAACTCATTGACATACTTTTTTATTGGATCATCCAAGTGAATCAGAGAGTCCTCATAAAGCTTCATCAAAGCAAGCGTAGCTCCAACGATCTTCGTGATAGATGCCAGATCATAAATTGAATTATTCGTTACTTCCTTAATGGAGTCGTATGTGTAATGACCATAGGATTTAAAAAAGATGACGCTATCCCTCTGACTGGCATAAACAACACACCCCGGAAAAGCCTCATGCCCGATTGCATCAGATACGACGCTGTCAATTTGCTGTTCTAACTCAACTATTCTTTCACTTTGAGTATGAATACCTGATTGGGCCGCAGCAAAAATTGCTGTTAGCGTCAGCGATGTTAAAAGAAAAAATTGACTGTAAGACATATACTAAGTTTAAGCACTATTTTCGCAGCCTGATCATGAGCCAATCTAAATACTTCATCATTGATTTTGATAGCACTTTCACACAGACAGAGGCGTTTGATATTCTGGCTGAAATCACGTTCAAGAATAAAGAAAATAAAGATGATCTGACCGCTGAAATAAAAAAAATTACTGAAAAGGGCATGAGCGGAAGTATGTCATTAAGAGAATCTCTTCAAAAAAGACTCGACCTTCTGCAAATAAATCGAGATGATTTAAGTGAACTGACCAAACGACTTAAAGACCTCGTATCTCCCTCCTTTAAAAGAAACACCGGGTTTATCAAGAAATATCAGGATCAAATATTTATCATTTCCAATGGCTTTAAAGATTTTATTATCCCAATTGTAAAGGATTATGGGATCAAAGAGGAGAATGTGTTTGCCAATGAATTTGAATACGATAGTTCAGGTCATGTAACAGGCTTTAACAGAGACAATATTTTATCCGAGAACAACGGTAAACCGAAGCAAATAGAAAAATTAAAACTTGACGGAGAGGTATTCGTTTTGGGCGACGGATACACCGACTTTGAGATCAAAAAGGAAGGCTTGGCGGACAAGTTCTATGTATTCACTGAAAACGTCAAGCGAGATAACGTGCTAAAAGAAGCAGATCACGAGGCTCCTACACTTGAGGAGTTTTTATTTGCGCAGAATCTTGAGAGAGCCTACTCTTATCCAAAGAATAGAATCAAGGTGCTTGTACTTGAGAATATTCATCAACATGGCATTGACAAGTTTACGGAAGAAGGCTATCAGGTTGAAATTCATCCCGCCGGAATGACAGAGGAGGAACTTATAATAGCAATCTCCGATGTCAGTATTCTTGGGATCAGATCGAAGACTCAGGTAACAGAAAAAGTACTCAAAAATGCAAAAAGACTGCTGGCGGTAGGAGCTTTCTGCATTGGAACAAATCAAATCAATTTAGAGGCAGCACTCAAAAAAGGAGTTGCCGTATTTAACGCCCCATTTTCTAATACAAGATCAGTGGTAGAGTTGGCACTGGCTGAGATTATTCTACTCATGCGCAATCTCTCTGATAAAATCTCTGATATGCACCGAGGGAAATGGACAAAATCAGCATCCGGAAGTTTTGAGGTCAGGGGCAAAACATTAGGAATCATTGGCTACGGCAAAATCGGATCACAGCTTTCCGTTCTTGCAGAGTCCGTCGGCCTTAATGTTCAGTATTTTGATTTGGAGGAAAAGTTAGCACTCGGCAATGCCACCGCCTGTGCATCACTGGATCATCTTTTAGAAACCTCCGATGTCATCAGTCTTCATGTGGACGGCCGGCCGGAGAATGAAGATATGATTGGAAAGACAGAGTTTGCAAAAATGAAAGAGGGAGTCATTTTCATAAATCTTAGCCGTGGACACGTAGTGAATGTTGAAGCTCTTGCTCAGAATATTAAATCAGGGAAAGTACACGGCACTGGCATAGATGTGTTTCCGAAAGAACCTTTGAGTAATTCCCATCCCTTCAAATCACCACTGTTAGGATTAAGAAATACGATACTAACCCCTCATATTGGGGGAAGCACGCTGGAAGCACAAGAAAAAATAGCCGGTTTTGTGCCGGGGAAAGTCATTGATTACATCAATACCGGCTCAACGAACAATAGCGTCAACTTCCCGAATATTACGCTGCCTGCGTTGAAGAAAGCCCACCGATTCATCCATATTCATAAAAATGAACCGGGAGTTTTGGCAGAGATCAATAAAACCCTCGCAAAACACGATGTAAACATTGCAGGACAATACCTAAAGACGAATGAAGTTATTGGTTATGTAATAACCGATATTGATAA
>JAPPDO010000299.1 GCA_028821635.1 Ekhidna sp. | reverse complement strand
CTTCCAACGGAACACTGTCGGGCACAGCCCAAATAACCGTCAATGTCACGGATGCAAATGAAGCCCCAACGATTAATGCGCAGATCTTCTCCATAGAGGAGAATGCGGCGGCAGGAACCGCAGTCGGGACGGTAGCAGCGACGGATGAGGATGGCGGAGATGAGATGACCTTCTCCATCACTTCAGGCAATACCGATGATGCGTTTCAGATAGATGCAGTATCGGGCGAAGTCACCGTGAAAACGTCAGCACTGCTGGATTATGAAATCAAAGCCAACCGAACCTTTACCCTAATGGTACAGGTCTCCGACGGGGCAACACCGGCCGATGCCGCCGTCACGATTAATGTGAAAAATGTGAATGAAGCACCGGAAATCTCCAATCAAACCTTCTCCATTGCGGAGAATGCAGCCGTGGATGTGGCAGTAGGCACAGTCGCAGCCTCGGATGCCGACGGGGACAACCTGACCTTCGCCATCACCAATGGCAATGCCATTGGCAATAGCGGAGATGTGTTTAATATCAATGCCAACTCGGGAGCAATCACCGTGGCTAAAGCACTCGACTACGAAACCACCCCCACTTACACCCTGACGGTTAGGGTCTCAGATCGGGCGGCGTTCAGCATGGCGGCTGTTACTATCAACGTGACAAATGTGAATGAAGCACCGGAAATCTCCAATCAAACCTTCTCCATTGCGGAGAATGCAGCCGTGGATGTGGCAGTAGGCACAGTCGCAGCCTCGGATGCCGACGGGGACAACCTGACCTTCGCCATCACTTCTGGCAATACCGATAATGCCTTTCAGATAGATGCAGTATCGGGCGAAATCACCGTGAAAACGGCAGCACTGCTGGATTATGAAATCAAAGCCAACCGAACCTTTACCCTGATGGTGCAGGTCTCCGACGGGACAACACCGGCCGATGCCGCCGTCACGATCAATGTAACCAACGAGAATGACAATGCACCTACTTATGTCCTGGCTCAATCCGTCACCGTTGCGCTAGATGCCAAAGTGGACACTTTGGTGGGAACCTTGATGGCGACGGATGCCGATGGAGATAAACTGACTTTCGTGGGTCAGGGGGGTCTTCTGGTTAATCGGATGCTATCAACACCGGGTATCACGATAGATGGGGATACTGGGGAAATTACGGTGACTGACGATCTGACAAAATTTTACAGTTCTGGGACTGATACAGCCCTTCTTTTCGATGTCACTGATGGAAAATTTACAACACTGGGTGGTCAAGTTACTATCTCGTTTCAATGATGATAAGCTATTTATGATCATCCTCCGAATCATAAATCGGCTTGGCCGCTGAGCCTGTCGAATCGGCTTTTAGTTCGGCTGGGAAGGTCCGGCTTGGAAGGCTGCATTTTCGTATCTATCAAGAAAGCGAAGAGTGAGTCAACTCCACAGCAAAAGAAAACAGTTGTAAGCAGAAGCAAGAGAAATCTCATCCGAAGCAACGCAATTGTAGCAAATTTTATTTAGGGAAACAGATATGTGCTAAAAAGTGTAAATCACCTGCCTTTTACCATCTTCATCAAATGTCCGGCAAACACAAATTCATTTAACTCCCGAACATTTGAATCACTTATTTGATCGCCGTCGCCGGTCCACAGCACCTTTCCCTGATAAACAAAGACAACCTTGTCTCCGATTTCAAGTACCGAACTCATATCGTGTGATACGACTACGGTTGTCATATTATACTCGTTGGTAATATCCTTAATAAGGTTATCTATTTTGATAGAGGTTTGTGGGTCTAGTCCCGAGTTAGGTTCATCGCAGAATAAATAATTTGGGTTGTTTACAATGGCCCGGGCGATGCCTACTCTCTTCTTCATGCCGCCGGAGATTTCGGAGGGCATTTTTTTATTTGCATTCTCGAGTCCCACGCGCTCCAGACAAAAATTGGCTCTTTCCATTTTTTCTTCTAACGATTGCTTTGTGAGCACATTCAGCGGAAACATGACATTCTGCTCAACAGTCTGACTGTCAAACAGGGCTCCTCCCTGAAAAAGCATTCCCATCTCCCTTCTTACTTCCGTCTGAATCTCTTTATTGGCGCGGGTAAACTCTCTTCCGTCATACAGCACATCACCGGTGTCCGGTTTAAATAGCCCAATGATACACTTCAGAAGGACACTCTTCCCTGTTCCGCTCGCCCCAATAATCATATTAGCCTTTCCTTTTTCAAAGATCGTACTTACATCGTGTAAAACGGTCTTATTGTCAAATGATTTTGATATGCCGGAAATTTCAATCATGATACAAGCAGGGGGGCTAATAAGTATGCAAGAAGCAGATTTGCGATGAGGATTGCGATACAACTCTGGGTGACCGCACTCGTCGAAGACTGACCAACCTCCAGTGCTCCTCCTTTTGTATAATATCCTTTGAAAGAGGAGATGGCCGTAACTAAAAAGCCATAAGTGACTGCTTTGATTAGTGCAAAAGTTATTCTGAACGGCACAAATTCAATTTGTATTCCCCTCAGATAGTCAGTTCCGGAAACAACCCCTGTAGCCACCGAGATCGCATAGCCACCGAGAATAGCGATGAATGCAGCTATGATTACCAGAATGGGGAACATAAAAACAGAGGCAAGAATCTTAGGGAATACAAGATAAGAGGTTGAATTGATTCCCATGACCTCAAGCGCATCTATTTGTTCTGTTATGCGCATTGTGCCAAGTTCTCCTGCAATATTAGAACCCACTTTTCCTGCATAGACTATCGCCGTGATGGTGGGGGCGAACTCAAGTAAAACCATGTCCCGAACGACCCATGATACCGTAGTTTCCGGTATTAAAGGGGAGATGAGATTATAAGCTGTCTGAACAGTCGTCACTGCACCGATAAAAGCGGAGATAATAACCACAAGAAAGACAGAGTTATATCCGACCTTAATACACTCATCCGTAACCCTCATGAGGTATGTTCTGAAAGACTCTCTCCGAACAAACAGTTGTCCTATGAACAAGATGAATTTTCCTAGGCTCCTCATGAAATGCCTTCAGTGAGAATATTAGTTTTGTCAAACATAACACCTTATGATATAACCAAGAAAGAAAATGCAAAATTCAGAAAAGTTGGTCGTGATAACCGGAGGGACAAAAGGTATTGGAAAAGCACTGGTTTTAACGTTTGTTTCCGAAGGTTTCTCCGTAGCTACTTGTGCCAGAAATGAAGATAACTTGATTGAACTAAAAAATCGGATAAAAGAATCCTATGACATACCGTTTCACACTTACCCTGCTGACTTATCCCAAAAAGCAAAGGTTGCTGGTTTTATTGAGTTCATTCGTCAGATTAAAAAGCCGGTCGAAGTGCTGATAAATAACACGGGTGTTTTTATTCCCGGTGAAGTTTTAAGAGAGGAGGAGGGTGCCTTGGAAACGATGATAAGTACCAATCTTTACAGTGCTTATCATCTCTCAAGAGGAGTAGTCCCGGAGATGGTCAGGTCGAAGGGAGGCCATATCTTCAATATCTGTTCCGTTGCCAGCCTGAAGGCTTATCCAAATGGCGGGTCTTATTCCATATCAAAATTTGCGATGTATGGCTTCTCACGGGCATTGAGAGAAGAATTAAAAGGCAGAGGAGTGCGGGTAACCTCCGTTTTGGCTGGTGCTGTTTTGACCCCAAGCTGGGACGGAGTAGACCTGCCGGAAGAGCGATTCATGAAACCGGAGGATATTGCAAAAACCATTTTTAGTACGTTTCAGTTAAGTGAACGAACCGTCATTGAAGAGATCATTTTAAGACCTCAATTAGGAGATATATGATTTATAAATACTGCAATAGTCTTACGCATTATTCTAGGCGAAAAACAAGAGAAGTAACGATAGGGGGGGTTCCGTTAGGGGGCAATAACCCGATTCGTCTTCAGTCCATGACCACGGTGGACACTATGGATACTATCGGGTCTGTGGAACAGGTACTGAGAATGGTAGAATCCGGTTGTGAATATGTGCGTATTACGGCTCCAAGTATCAAAGAAGCACAGAACCTTGAGAATGTTAAAAACGAACTGAGAAAGCGAGGCTGTGAGGTTCCTTTGGTGGCCGATATTCACTTCACGCCCAATGCGGCCGAACTTGCTGCAAAAATTGTAGAAAAGGTTCGGATAAATCCGGGTAATTATGTAGACAAAAAGAAATTTGAAAAGCTGGAATATACCCATCAAGCCTATGCAGACGAATTAAAGCGGATAGAGGATAAATTCTCACCACTGGTAGAAATATGTAAGGCTAATGGCACCGCCATGCGAATCGGAACCAATCATGGTTCGCTCTCGGACCGAATTATGAGCCGCTATGGAGATACACCCCTAGGTATGGTAGAATCGGCACTCGAGTTCATCCGAATTTGTGAAAAAATGGATTACAAAGAGATAGTGATTTCTATGAAGAGCAGCAATCCGCAAGTCATGGTGCAGGCATATCGACTGCTTGTGCACAAATTGGACGAAGAGGATCTGGAGCCTTACCCGCTTCATCTTGGAGTGACTGAGGCAGGAGAGGCAGAAGACGGCAGGATCAAATCAGCAGTAGGGATCGGAACCTTGCTGGAGGATGGACTCGGCGATACGGTGAGAGTGTCACTCACAGAAGAACCCGAGGTAGAAGCCCCGGTTGCTAGGATTATGGTCGATCGTCTCTCTCAAAAGCAGCAGCAGTCTTCCATCAAACCAACAGAAAAGTATGCCATCAACCCCTTTGAATATCACAGAATAAATACATCCGAAACCTTAAACTTTGGCTATGAAAACGTGCCTCGGGTTATTGCAGACTTCTCCAAAATTCAACAGGTGAAGGTAAAAGACTTAAAGTCGATAGGTCACTCTTATCTGCCGGAATTAGACAAGTGGGGGATGAGTGACCTAGGTGCTGACTATGTCTACACAGGGAGTAAACCTCTTGGCTTCATGCTCCCAAACGGGCTGAAAGAGGTATTGGATTATGATGTTTGGGCTAAATTATCTGATAATGTAAATAAATATCCAT
>JAPPDO010000027.1 GCA_028821635.1 Ekhidna sp. | reverse complement strand
TAGCGTCTCTGCGCAGCGGCCTGTATCTGGTACGGTTACCGGACGGTCGTCTGTTAAAGTTTGTGAGGGAGTAGCGTCCGGACAGCATTAAAAGTTGCTGGCGGCATCCTCGTTCGAGGATGTTGTTTACTCACATTTTTTGGAATTTTTGTGTGCTTCACTCTTCATCAAAAATTTACTGCATTCTGGCAATGCCCACAATTATCTTGGACCGAGGGGTCTCACTTCATCGAACTGAAAACTTTTTTTATTAGTTGATGGATTTGATTATTAAGTTGCAAGTTGAATGGAATTAACTAAATCAAATCTTCTGAAAGCACTAAGCGAGGTTGAGGATCCGGATCTTAAAAAAAGCCTGGTAGCACTGGGGATGATTCAAAATATTCACATTGATGGTGGAAAGGCGGCTTTTGATGTAGTGCTCACCACACCCGCCTGCCCTCTTAAGGAGGTAATCAGGAAGGATTGTGAAGAAGCCGTTAAGCAAAATATTGGTGACATAAAACTTATCATAAATATGACCTCTGATGTTACTACCAAGAGAGATGAAAGTGCCGTGTTGTCCGGAGTTAAAAACATCATTGCAGTTTCGTCCGGAAAGGGTGGTGTCGGAAAGTCCACTGTAGCTGCTAACATTGCGGTTTCTCTCGCTAAATCGGGTGCCAGTGTAGGTCTTATTGATGCAGATATCTATGGTCCTTCTATTCCTGCCATGTTTAATTGCGAGTTTGAGCAGCCGGGAATTGTTCAAGAGGGCGGCAAGAATAAAATTGTGCCCATTAAGCAGTATGGTGTCAAGCTTCTCTCTATTGGATTTCTGACAAGCAGTGAAGAGGCAGTGGTCTGGAGAGGTCCCATGGCCAGCTCGGCACTTAAACAATTTATTGCAGATGCTAAATGGGGCGACCTTGACTATTTGCTTATTGATCTTCCTCCCGGAACCAGCGATATCCACCTCACGTTGGTACAAGCCGTGCCGGTAACCGGTGCCGTTGTGGTGACGACCCCCCAAAAAATTGCACTGGCCGATGCCCAAAAAGGTATTGCTATGTTTAAACAACCTCAAATTAATGTGCCAATTTTAGGCTTGGTTGAGAATATGGCATGGTTTACGCCTGAGGAGTTACCGGAGAATAAATATTACATTTTTGGTGAAGGCGGAGGTAAAAAGTTGGCAGAAAAAAATAACATACATCTACTGGGTCAGATTCCTATTGTGCAGTCTATTCGGGAAAGCGGCGACAGTGGGTACCCCCCTGTTTTAAAAGAAAGTGAAATTTCAGATGCTTTTACATATCTTGCAAAAAATGTTGCTCAGCAAGTAGCCATCAGAAACGCAACACTAACAGAGACGAAGAAAGTAGCAATGACAACTTAACAATCATGCCTGAATTATTAGAAAAAGTAGAAAAAGCACTCAACGCCATCAGGCCTTACCTTAAAGCTGACGGTGGTAATGTTAAAATCCTGAAAATTGACGATAGTAAAAACCTGGTTTTGGAACTTGTGGGAAGCTGTGGCTCCTGTCCCATGTCTGCCATGACCATGCAGGCAGGAATTGAGGAAGCGGTCAAAAGAGAAGTTCCGGAGATCAAGAGTGTCCATGCAATTAATATAACTGCACAAGACGATCCCAAAGCCACCCTGCCATTTAGTAATTTAAAATCATATAAAATGGAATTATTTAAAATAAACGAAGTCGCTGCGGCGGCGGGCATAAAAACGTCAAGGCTCTACGGGTGGATTTCTCGTTTTCCAAAATTACACGAATCAAAGGATGTAAAAGCACGATCAGCAGAACTGCGACCGTATTTGAACAGAAAATTTACGAAAGAAGAGAAGGATTCGGTCGTGAAGATGAGCATGCTGTATAAATCTAAAAGATACACACTACAAGGGGCTTATGAGCAAGTTTTTAACTGAAATTAATTTGTCTGATGTTACGTGCCTTACTCGTCATGACTGCCCTGACATTTAGTTTTTCCCTTTTGGCACAGGAACGATGCGGAACAAAAAGCCCACATACAGGATCATTTGAAAACTGGATGAGCAATAAGATAAAGTTGAAAAAACTGAGATCTGCTGAAAACGCCAGAACGCTGGAATCTTCTATTTATCAAGTACCGGTGGTCGTGCACATTCTTCATCGGGGCGAGGCTATTGGAACCGGCTCCAATCTGTCTTTTAATCGGATTAGGGGTCAAATTGATTCTCTCAACGCCGACTTCAGAAGATTTAATGCAGACACTATCAACACGCCAAGTGAATTTCTGCCTGTTGCTGCTGATACGGGGATAGAATTTGTTCTGGCCAGACAAAGTCCCGAAGGCCATCCTACCAATGGCATCTCCCGGGTGGAGGTGCTGCGTGCTTACAACCCAAAAGTGATAGACGATTTGATAATCATGCGATCACTCTCCTATTGGCCTGCCGATCAATACCTAAACATTTACGTTGGGCAGTTAAGAAGTGGAACTCCACGTTCTTTATTGGGATATACCATCTTCCCGGAGACCGGTCTTGCCGGTATTAGCGATGATCCGGACAGGCTTTATTTGGATGCAGTATTTGTGGACTACAGATTCTTTGGAAGTAACGTTGTATCGCTGAGAAATAGGAATTTTGAAAGTCGAGGCCGAACTTTAACCCATGAATTAGGTCACTTTTTGGGTTTAAGACATATTTGGGGGGATGGTAATTGTGATTTCGATGACTTTGTTGACGACACACCAAAGGCTGATTCTGATAACGTCCGTTATACTTCACCTTGTACTTTCCCCAATCCCAATGACGGAAGGGTATGCGTTCCTAATGAACCCGAAATGTTTCAAAACTACATGGATTTGACAGATGACATTTGTATGAACTTATTTACTGAGGGTCAAAAAATGAGAATGAGAACTGTGCTGGAAAAATCTCCGAGAAGAAACTCCCTATTGACTTCCAATGGGTTGAAAGAACCATTAAGATTCCAACATGACTTGGCTGTAACCCAAATACTTTCTCCCGGTTCGTCAGAATGTTCAAATCAATTCACTCCTGCTGTTGAGCTAACCAATTGGGGAACCGACACCATATCCTCATACAAAGTAAGCCTCATCATTAATGAAGATTCAGTTTCAACAAGAGCGATTCAAAACATACTGGCCTCTTTTGATTCGGACACCATCTCTTTTTCAAATCAATTTATGTCTCCTCCCCCACTAGCCATTTCTTTCAGTGTGCTGACCGTAGATGGAATTTCAGATGAAGATAACAGTAACAACACAGCATCAATTAATATTGAGTATAATTCCAGTGTACCACTGCCATATACGGAGTCCTTTGAAACCGGAACTAATTTACTTGGAAGCATTGGTGCACCTTCGATATGGAGCATCCGGAGTGCCTTGAAGGAGTCTGCTGAAAATCAAGCACTTGCATTCAATGCGTTTCAAAATAGTATCTCATCCGGCAGTGACAATGTTCTTAGGACACCTCCCCTAAATTTGACAGGTTTTGAAAACGTTGATCTAATATTTTCTTATGCTTATTCTGACGATCCCGGCAGTTTCAATGATGGCTTGCAAATCAGGATAAGTTATGACTGCGGAAATACATTTAACGTCGAGCCTATTTTTGAAGCAGTGGGCGCAGCGTTATCAACTACTGCTAATCTACAGACGGACGATGAGTTTACCCCTGCCTCGGAGGATGACTGGGTCACCACAAGTACCTTGCTTCCAAAGCAAGAAGATGGGAATTCCTACAGCGATCAGGTAGTACTTGAATTTTTGGGCCTCAATGGATCGGGCAACAATCTGTTCATCGACGATATAATCGTTGATGTTGCTGACAGAGCCCGGAATGATGCAAGCATCATCGGATTAAATGTGCCTCAGGCATCTTGTAATGATTCTTTGACAATCACCATGAGCATAAGAAATGTTGGATTAGTGGAAATTAATACGCTGAAAATCAATTACACGATCAACAACTCTCCGTTTAATACCACATTTGCGGGGCTAAATATCCCCCTTGATGGGTTTCAGGAAATTGACTTTAAAATAGAAAACTCCACATTAGTTAATGAGTTATTTGTTGAAATCACAGAAGTAAATGCTGCGACTGACGGTTTGACTTCACTTAATTCCATTCAATCAACATTTCGGATTGATTCAGAACAAGATGAATTTCCACTCAAACTTGACTTTGAAGAACCTGATAATTGGACTACAAGTTCTCCAAGCGGCAGAACCCTATGGAAGAGGACATCACTGGGTCAGAATAGTCTTTTAAAGACAAACTCATTTGAAGAGCGAAGTCTTGGAGTTGAAAGCTGGTTTATCAGTCCGGAGTTATCTACCGGCGGACTGGACAGTGTAGGGCTTTACTTTCGCACCTCTTATGGACAAAGAGCGGGCTTTAACGATATGTTAAGTATCTTTATCTCTAAGAATTGTGGTGAGACTTATCTTGAAAATACACCGGTTTTTCAGGCTGACTCAGATTCTCTTTCCATCACAGAGGCAAATCAAAGGTGGATTCCGTCTTCAGATCAGGATTGGAAAGCATACGAAATTAACCTAAAACCATTTCTGACCCGTAAAGAAAATATCCGCCTCGCCTTTGTCTTCCTAAACGGCAATGGAAATGACCTCTATCTTGACGATATCTATATAAGAGCAAATGATCCGCCAATACATGAAGAGTCATTCCTTATTTTTCCAAATCCATCCATCGGCAGCAGTTTTAATTTAAGTTTTCACTACCAACAAAAGCAAGAGGTAACAATTCAACTATTCAGTACCAATGGAAAGTTGATTTTTAAAAGGAATATCAGCAATGCCCTCAATCAGATAGTCACGCTCAATGCTCCAAGTGATCCCGGTCTTTATTTCGTCAACGTCTCAGGAAATGATTTTACGCATACCCAAAAACTCGTCATAAACCCCTAAGTTGTTTATATTTAAGTTATATTAATAGATTCATGTCTTTTAAAAAGCCCTCTAATTTCAAGGATTTAATTGTTCACTCCGGTTTGGCAATTATCTC
>JAPPDO010000382.1 GCA_028821635.1 Ekhidna sp. | reverse complement strand
TTTATACGTCGGGGTAGTAGGATTCGAACCTACGACCCCCTGCTCCCAAAGCAGGTACGCTAACCGGACTGCGCCATACCCCGTATTCTGTTTCTAAAAAAAGAAGTGCAAATGTAGGGATTTTAAAATCTAAAAGATCAGCCAAATCGCTGATCTTTTGGGTTTTAAAACTATTTACTTGTGATAAATCTTTTAAATGAAAGACTCGGTACTCTTCGTTGTTGTTTGTCAAATAACAACTTACTTTTAATTTCACTATTCAATATTAATAAATACTGATACGGATAACACAAATACTCAAGAAAAACAAATCGTAGAGGTTGCTCCAAATAAACCTTATGATGGTTTATGGGGGCAGCTCATGGAGATGGGGGATTATTGATAAATACCGTTTTCAAGATGGAGATTTCTATTTAATTGGATATACAAAAGATTGGGGTAATCCATTCAAAGAAATTCAGGAGAATGTTGACTTCAATTTATCAACAGGAAAGATAATTTTCAAGAAGGTGTATGATTATGATCAAGAGGGAAAACCACGCAAAACAGAAAACGAAACATTTTTTAAAAAGGGAGTTAAAATAACTTTACAAAGCAGGCAAGAGATAAGTATTAAAATCGTGACACCTAAATATGGTAATAATATACATGTAAAGAAAGTAATACAATACC
This sequence comes from Ekhidna sp., assembly GCA_028821635.1. Taxonomy (GTDB): domain Bacteria; phylum Bacteroidota; class Bacteroidia; order Cytophagales; family Cyclobacteriaceae; genus Ekhidna. The sequence continues at coordinate 4,420 of JAPPDO010000382.1, read as the reverse complement.
GTAGATGATGTGCACTTATATCGTCTCGATTTAAAAAAAATATAATAAATAAGTGGCTACCCGTCTAAAAATCGCTGATTGTGGAAATAATTACTAAATATATTTTTTAGTTTAGATTTTTTGTAAAAGTTACAGTTTTTTCATTTCTTCATTGTGTTTTATTTGCTTTAATTTCGTCTTTATTGTCTGGACGAATAAATAAAAATCATTAATTCGACGGAATTTTCTGTAGCGAGGAGGGGAATTGAACCCCTGACCTCCGGGTTATGAATCCGACACTCTAACCAACTGAGCTACCTCGCCGTTTTGTGATACAAGAAAAGCCTCCGAAAAAGCAACACAAACTTAGAAAGATTTCTTTTTGGTCATAGGCTTGCGGGAATAGATTTTTTTTTCTTATCTTATCCGCAAATTTTCTGTTATGACTAAGTATCAATACGTAGGTGAATTTGAGTTTAACGCCTCAAAGAAGATGCTCTTCCCATATTTCAGCACCGCTTCAGGTTTAGCCCAATGGTTTGCTGATGACGTTAATGTCAATAATGAGGATAAAATTTATACCTTTATATGGGATGGTGATGAGGCAAAAGCTAAATCTATCACCAACAAAACCAACCATTATGTGAGGTTTGATGTCCTTGATCCGGAAGATGATGATCCAAATTTCTTTGAGTTTAAAATCGAAATGAATGAACTGACACAGTTTGTCTATGTAAGAATTACTGATTATTCAGAAATGGGTGAAAAAGAGGCTGCTGAGCTTTGGGAATCCCTGATCCATGATCTAAAAGAAATTGTTGGAGGCTGATTCTAGTTACGCCCTTAGCATTTTCATTGTTGCCACCCATCTTTCTAACTTTGCTTATAATATGAAGAAGCTAGATACCTTCATGCTCAAGGCATTTATCGGGCCGTTTGTGCTTACTACCGGGGTAGCGACCTTTATTCTTCTTATTCAATATCTGCTCAAATACTTTGATGACTTAGTGGGTAAAAACTTAGGAATACCCGTTTTTGCTGAATTGCTCTCTTACTTTGCATTAAATATGCTACAAAATGCACTTCCTCTTGGAGTTTTAGTTGCATCTCTCATGACTTTTGGAAATTTGGGAGAGCATTTTGAATTGACCGCAATAAAAAGTGCAGGTATTTCCCTGATCAGAATTTTAAAACCAGTATTCGTATTCGTTTTTTTAGTTGCTATTGGAATGTTCTTTTTCAACAATTACATCATCCCAGCGGCCAATCTAAAGGCTTACAGCCTTCTTTATGACATTAAAGAGACAAAGCCTGCCCTTGACATCAAAGAAGGAGCATTTTATAACGGGATACCGGACTATAGTATTAAGGTAAAAGAAAAATTGCCTGATGGAAAAACGTTGAAAGACATTATCATTTATGATCACTCAAAGGGAAGAGGAAACCAAACGATTATTTTGGCTGATTCAAGTCTGATGTACACCCTGTTAGATGATAAATATCTCAAACTAGAATTGTTTAATGGTAATTATTTCTCTGAAGAGATAAAGCGGGGAAGCTCAGTGAATCAGCTTTACAGAACAAATTTTCAAAAAATGAGCCTAGTTTTTAGTCTGTCATCTTTTGATTTACAGAGAAGAAAGGAAGAATTATTTCAAAATAATCGTCAAATGAAAAATATCAAAGAATTAAAGATTGCAGTTGATTCTTTCAAGAATGAGTTTTACCAACAAAAAGTGGAATTTATCGACAATACGAGGAGGTATTCCAAATATCATATTAAATCAAGGGTATTCTTTCAGAAGGAGATTATTCCTTTAGATTCAGCCATTGAAGATTCTATTGGGAGATTCTATCAGGAAAAGTACGGAAAGGCTTCCATTCTGCCTCCCAAGACTTTTGAATTTCTTTTGGGACTGTTTAAGCAGGACACTAAGAAAAAAGAGAAAGCTGAAAATATTGAGATAAGTGCGATAGAAGAAGTAAAATTTGCAGACGTATTGACCTTGACAGATACTGTAGATTCTTTAAAAAATGAATCCATATTCAATGAAGTTCGCATGGGTGAATTTAATATAGATACACTAAATTGGGAACACTTGGAAAAGTACTTGAAAGTTCAGGGGCAAACTGCTAAGTTTTTCACTGAAAATTCTTTAGATAACGCCCGAAATATCAAAGCAAACCTCTCCTCTGCCAAGACGAGGGCTTACAGGCTAAAAAGGAATATCAATCGGTTTACCATAGAAAAAGAAAAAAAATATGCAATAGCAGTTGCTTGTATATTAATGTTTATGATTGGTGCACCTCTCGGGGCGATTATAAAGAAGGGAGGTTTGGGTGCGCCTGTCATCATTGCCGTATTCTTCTTCATTACTTACTACATAATAGGAAGTATTGGAAATCAGCAATCAAAGGAATTGCAGTTAGACCCTTACATTGCAGCCTGGATGTCGGACGTAGTGCTGCTGCCGTTTGGTTTGCTCTTTTTAAGGCAGGCACGCATTGATGCAAGGTTATTTGAAATAGACAGCTATTTAGTGTGGTTTGAAAAGCTTAAAATGGCATTGCTAATTTAGCATAGTTAAATGATTGAATAACAAATATAAAGAATATTCCATCATCTCTTTTGACTTGGAGTAACATTTGGTCTTCCTCCTGAAACGAGCCAGATAATGCCTTATCCTACCGTTCAAGCCCTCAATATTGTAGGTCTCCCTCTTGCTCTGTACATGTTTATCAGGGGGAAAAATACTTGCATACGCCTTCCAGTGGTCAGTATAATAAGTCGTTACGCTCATCTTTCTCAGTTGCCTGCCCAGTCGATCCCCTGTTTGTTCACTCCGGTCGCCGATTGTAAAACCCAACACCTGTTTACCGACCCTGTCCAAAGCAAGCCAGAGCCATACGTAGTTTTTTTTGAACCAACATAGCTGTGTAACTCATCGACCTCCACCGCCTCAATGCTCTCCTTCTTACAAAGTCTTAAAGCCTTCAACTCTTTCCCATACTTCTTCACCCAGTTCATTACACTTACATGGCTCACGCCTACGATGCGCTCAATACTTCTAAACCCTAAGCCTTCCAAGTAAAGCCTCAGAGACAATCGAACATAGTAACGATCTATTCTCTTACCTAATTGGGGAACCGTAAAATTGTATTGGCATGACTTGCATTTATAGCGTTGCCTTCCCCCACTCTTGCCATTCTTAATGAAGTCTTTAACATGACATTGGGGACAGTGAGTAATTGGTGTGTGCATCATTCTTTATCGCAAAACTACTTCATTTTAGCAATGCCCAGTTATTCTCATTTGGTGAACAAGATGCTAATTCAGTGATCCCTGATCAACATTGTTTTGTTTGAATTAATAGTTAAGTTTTTAATTGAATGTATTGCTAATACTTAATCAACAACTTTTTGGCTTATATTCGGGATTGACTGTAGTCTTTTCACAAAATTTAATCTCATTAGAGTGAATTTTCCTGTCTGCCTTTATCACGTTTATGACATAGAATAGATAATCAAACTTCTCATCAGCGGAAAGGTTTCTAAGAAATAAAATTTATTTGAAATTTCCCGCTAATTCTTTTGTTTTGGAACTATTTAATACCTAAACCAACAGTAATTAATGTAACTTAGATAATTTTCCTCTTCCACAACAACTTTAGATGAGTGAATGAAAATATCCTTTTGTTCTTTCTTTGATAACGTGCTGGATAGTTAATTTTAAGAAACGCAATCTTTATCCGTTTTAGTTGCAAATTTAATTTCAAAAAGAAAATCAATCAATCTTACAGTTTAAATTTAATTGAATTTGGCTTAGCATGTTGAAGTGGCAAAAAAACAGAATATGTTAGTAGTAGGATGGTAGAGATCAACGTTGTTGACGATTTGCTGTTGCACTAAAAAATTATAAAGACCCGGCGGTTTCACCATTTTTTTGATTTTGTTTGGGATAAAACATAGGTTTTTGTATTGTAGTGAAAATAAAGTACATCAAATATTAATTATACTGACATGACAACGCTCAACGAATGACAATCGACCTGCCTTATTTCGGCAAAAGGCATCGCTAAAATGCAGCAGATTTGTAATAAAAAGTGACGCACACAAAAAAAATCTTAAACTTTTTTCTCAGCTACTCCCTCACAAACTTCAACAAACGCCCGTCCGGGAGATGTACTAAATAGAGGCCGCTTTTCAATGAGAAGATGTCCACCCTTGTGTTGGTGGTGCCTTCCAGCAACGGCTTGCCGCTTAAACTCAGAATCTTGAACGTCCCTCCGACGGGAGAGCGCACCTCCACATAACGTCCCGAAGGATTAGGGAAGACGACAGCTTCCGCCGCATCCTCCGCCGCACCGAGAGGGGTCTCCGTAATCGTCACCCGCTGCGTCTGCGTGGACGTGTTGCCCGTCTCATCTTCATACGTCCATGT
>JAPPDO010000338.1 GCA_028821635.1 Ekhidna sp. | reverse complement strand
CTTATCCCTTTCACGGATGGTAAAAAACAGATTGGAACACCTATCAACCTTAAAAAGGCAGTTTATAGTGAAGGCAGGGAAGTTATCAAAGAGATGGAGAAGATGATCGCCCTTGCCACCATTGATATGCTATGGAAAGAACATCTGCGCGACATGGATGATTTAAGGCAAAGTGTCAGAAATGCTCAATACGAGCAGAAAGATCCTTTGCTGATTTATAAATTTGAAGGCTTTGAAATCTTTAAACGATTTATCGGGCGTGTAAATGAGGGTACTGTCTCCTTCCTGATGAAGGCGGAAATACCCGTTGACCAGGCTGAAGAGGTTCAGGCTGCTCAGAAGCAAAGAACGGTAAGAAATTACAAAGAGCAGAAAGAAGAGAGCAGGTCTGCCCTGACAGGCCCTCAGGCACAAGGCAACAGACCACCGGTTCAGCAGCAAAAACAGCCGGTTCAATCACAAAAAATAGCCGGTAGAAACCAACGGGTAAATGTGCAGTATGCGGATGGGTCCGTAAAAAAAGATGTCAAATACAAAACAGTTGAAGCCGACGTAAAAAATAGTAAATGCGTATTGATCGATTAATCATATTAAGCCTTTTAGCCGCATGTAAAGCAGCAGTCCCGACCTCCGGGATTACTTATTCAGAGGACCTGAGCATCCACAGGCCAGTCACGGCAATGGAAGAGAGTCCGGACAGTAAACCCAAAATTGTAGCATATAGTGAACCTTATGAACCACTGAAAGGTCATATCAAGGCAGAGATGGATAGCATATTCAAAATTGCCCTTGCCCGAAATAAAGAAGGCCGGCTGGTTAACGGTTTTGTAATTCAGGTCTATTCAGGAGCCAATCGGGAAACAGCTAATGAAACCAGAAATAAAATGGAGCAATTATTTCCTGAGTTGAAGCCGAAGCTATCTTATTACCAGCCAAATTTTAGAGTGAAAGGAGGAGAATTTACTGACCGGCTTGAGGCACACTACGTATACAAGAGAGTAAAAGAACAATTTCCCAGAGCTTTACTAATTCCCGAGAGATTCATGCTTTCTTATGAGTGAGTTAATTGCAGAAATAAAAAAACTTTCGGAAGATCACTTTCATGAAATTCTGGAGACAAGAAGGCATCTTCATGCAAACCCGGAGCTTTCATTCAAAGAATTTAATACTGCCTCATTCATAGAAAGTAAACTCAAAGAGTTTGGCATTTCCCACATAGAACGGATTTGCGAAACAGGGGTTACTTTTTGCTTAAAAGGAAAAGAGTCCGGAGGTACCATCGCACTGCGGGCGGATATAGATGCGCTCCCCATTTCAGAGGAGAATGAAATAGCATATAAATCAACAAACAAAGGTGTAATGCATGCTTGCGGTCACGATGTACATACTGCCAGCCTGCTGGGAGCCGCTCGGATACTTTCACAACTTACCGATCAGTTCAATGGCACTATAAAGTTTATTTTTCAGCCCGGTGAAGAAAAATCTCCCGGAGGAGCTTCAATGCTTATCAAAGAGGGTATACTTCGGAATCCTACCCCTGATGCCATTTTAGGCCAGCATGTCATGCCCTTAATTCCGGAGGGTAAAGTAGGCTTTAGAAAAGGAAAATACATGGCTAGTGCAGACGAAGTTTACCTGACCGTCAAAGGTAAAGGAGGCCATGCAGCCATGCCGGAAAACTGCATCGACCCGATTGCAATAGCTGGTCAGATCATTGTTTCCCTTCAGCAGATCGTTAGCAGGATGGCAGACCCAAAAATTCCTTCTGTCCTTTCATTTGGCAAAATAGCAGGGGGTAGCATAAATAATGTAATCCCTAACGAGGTGAGGATTGAGGGTACTTTTAGGACTTTTGATGAAGATTGGAGAAAGTTGGCTCTTCAAAGAATTAAAGACGTATCGCAGGCCGTTGCCGGTGCTATGGGAGCAACATGCGAGGTGGAGATTGCATCGGGGTATCCTTATCTGATTAATGACGAAGCCTACACCGAACGAAATATTTTGGCAGCAGAAGAATATATGGGTAAAGAAAATGTACTAAAGATAGCTCTCTGGACGGCCGCAGAGGACTTCGCATTCTACTCTCACGAAATTCCGGGATGTTTTTACCGTTTGGGTACGAGAAATGAAGAGATGGGCATCACGTCAGGCGTACACACTCCCACCTTCAATGTTGATGAGAACGCACTTAAAACGGGGATGGGGCTTTTGTCTTACTTGGCCGTCAATGAACTCAACTGCGCTGAATAACCCCGTTATTTAAAAGAAGCATAAAGGCCTCAGTATCCTTTCGGCATCTGCTGACCAGTAACCCGCCGTTTTTTTTCATTTCAGAAGATGTTATATTTTATGATGCAATAAAAAGCTCTGAATCCGTCTTTCCAACTTATCTTTTTACCTTCTTCGTAAGTTCTTCCATGATATGAAATACCTACCTCATAAATTCTAACTTTGAGTATTTTGGATATCTTGGCTGTAACCTCCGGTTCAAAGCCAAATCGCCTTTCTTTTAACTTTAACGATCTGATCATATCTGCTTTAATATAGCTTATAGCAAGTTTCCATATCTGTTAGACTGAGGTCTGAACACATATTTGAAAGAAACGTTAAAAATTTATTGCCTAGCGTATGCCAAAACAATAAGACACGACGAGGATTACTTCCTAAAAACCGGCTTCCATATACTATATCTGCGAAGCCTTCACAAACCGGTTTTAATAAGTTGTTATATTCTTGAGGGTCATACTCCATATCTACATCCTGAATAATAATGTAATCTCCTGTTGCTTCTTCAATTCCTGTATGCAAAGCGGCTCCTTTGCCTTTATTTTTTTCATGGCGATAGCAGCTAACTTTCTCGAATTCATCTGAGAGTTTAGTCATAATTTCAAATGTTGAGTCCTCCGAACAATCATCTATGATGAGAATTTCCTTAGAAAAGTTATTAATCAATTCTACATCTAATACCCTTCTCACGACGCAGTCCAGCGTTACACTTTCATTGTACGCAGGAATTATAATTGACAATTTCATTATTGAGCGTTTAGAATAAGATCAATTACATTTTGATCGCCCTTATAATTCAATTTTAAGGATTGTTGAATATCGGATTTGGCCCGGGTGTAGTTTTCAAGATTGTAATATCCTTTCGCTCTTTCAAAATAATACATCCCTTTTTTAGGATTAATGCTGATAGCTTTATCAAATGCGTTTATACATTCTTGCGGCTGATTGAGTGCCTGATGCAGTCTCCCTTTTTCGAACCACATATCCGCATGGTTAGTGTTGATATTCAAATACTTGTCTACATTTTTTAACGCCTTATTCCCTTGCCTTGATTGACTGTATATGAGATATCTGTTCAGGTAAATATTGGCATAGCCCGGGTCTATCTTTTCGGCTCGGTCAAAATTCTGAAGTGCCGTATTAAAATCACCAAGTTTTGCATGAATCACCCCACGATTAACGATATATTCAGCGTCATCAGGCTTTAATTCAATCGCTTTATTACAATAGAATAATGCCTTTTTTAAAGAATCGGGATGGTTATAATTAAAGTATAACTTTCCAATGGTATTGTACGGATTTGGCTCATTAGGCGTTAATCTTATAACCTGACGGTAATCGTGAAATGCTTTTTGAGGTTCTCCTATATCGCGAAAATAATTTGCCCTGTTTCCCCACGGTGTAGTCGATTTGTCATAATATTTCAATACATGTGAAAAGAGCGTTGCACTGTTCTTCCAGATTTTATTTTGCTGAAAAGTAACATAACCATAAAAGAGAAAAACAAGTCCGGTAAAACTCAAAACTACCATTTTACGTTCCGGAAATCTCTTTATTAAAAATACTAAAAAATAAGCAAAAAGGAAGAATATCCCGAAATACGCCATATATGTAAATCTATCTGCCAAGAATCCCTGACCCGCCCCCACTATTTGTAAAAGCAAAAAAATATTCGCAATAAAAAAGGCAAAACCAAAAAATACGACCCTCCACTTTTTGATGTACGCAAAGAATAAAAGAGCGGGTGTCAAGATAAACGTCACGATAGATGCGTAAAAGGTCCAGTCTAACGAAGAAGGATAAGGATATAACGGAGACATTCTATAAGGGAGGATAGACTTTGCAAGGTATGTTGTTAGCGAAAGAGACCCAATAAACAATCTATCGAACCCGAAATAAACCTGTTGTGTAAGAACTTCCTTTTGTTTTAAAAAATAAACACCCAATAATCCAATTGCCAGGCTGCCTACAAAAAATGGCACTTTTCCTATAATGGATTGTAGGGTTATCCTACAATCTTTACTGAGATAGTAGTCTACCAGCACCAATGAGACGGGCAAAATAACCGCTTGAATTTTCGACAGTAAAGAAAGCAAAAAGCTAATGCCTATTGTCAGATAATCCCTTGTTCTAAAACCCTCTTGTTTCCCTTTGATATAGTAGAACATAGCAGCCAGGTAAAAGGCACTGTAAAGTACATCCTTTCGTTCCGTAACCCAGGCGACGGATTCCACACGCATTGGATGAATACCGAACAATAAGGCAGCGATAGACGCACCAAGCAATCCCAACCGAAGTCTTAATCCAATCCAAAAAATAAAAAAGGTGCACACCAGATGAAGTATGATATTATTCAAGTGCCAAAACAGGGGCTTATCCTGCCCAACGAATTTCTGTTCTAAAAGAAACGTCCAAATGGTCAATGGATTATAATTTCCAATTACATCACTCGAAAATATGCCCTTCGTGTTTTCCCAAAAATTGGTTTCGTTGAGACTAGTAATTAGTTCATTTTTAATAAAACTACTTTCATCATCCCAATTGACAAATTCATTTTGCAGAGAAGGACTAAAGCAAAAGAAAGTGATGAACAGGACGATCAGTAAATAATAATATTTCTTTTTCACTGTTGATTTTTATAATACAAATCCTTAACAGAATTTAAGAACGCAAACGTCGGGCAAGATAAGGGGCGAATCAATTAAGAAAAAGATTGTTTTTTGAAGGCATTGCTAAAATACAGTGGATTTGTAATAAAAAGTGATGCGCACAAAAATTACAAAAGATGTAAATAAGCAGCATCCTCGTTCGAGGATGCCGCTAAAAAATCTTTTAAACTTTT
>JAPPDO010000427.1 GCA_028821635.1 Ekhidna sp. | reverse complement strand
GTGAGGGAGTAGCGGGAACCTTGCGGGTCTTAAGACCCGCAAGGTTCCCTTACCATTTTTGACCACTCCCCCACCCTATTGGATTTATTCACCCACACACGCGGTGTAGGAATTATTGGTATTTTTGAGAGACAACCCAAATCACTTGATATGCAGGATGTAAGTCACAGAATGCCTAATCTCCTTCATCAAAAGGAAATTCGCTGCGGTGGAGCCTTTGGTTTATCCATTCTGTTTTTTGGGCTTTCATTGAGTGTCCAATCCCAGACAAACAGGTACGTGGGTGTTTATTTTACGGGCGATGCTCAGATGTACTACATTGGGCCGTCGATTCTGGTAGGTTCGGATTTTCGGATAAACGAGCGGTTCAATGCCTGCTTGTATGGTCAGTACTTTGAAAAGGATTTCGGTGATCATGGTTTTCAGACGTGGAGTTTAGCCGCACTCGGTCAAATCAACTTGGGGAAAAGAAAAAGATTTTATCTGGCCGTCGGTCTGGCATGGCAGAGGGCAATAGAAGACTACTTTAATGATGATGAGATCAATCGCTCCATTTTGATCCCCGCCTACAGAGCGGGTTATCATATTATATCCAAAAAATTCATCCTTGCCCCTGAGATCAACTTAACAGGGCCATATTCTTACCGACAGACGACCGAAATATTTACACTGCCTTCTATCGGTACAAGGTTACAATTTTTAAGAACTCCGAGATGAACAACCGATAAAGATCAGGGATATATTCAGTTTTTTAGGAACAATCCGGATAAAAACGCCAAATGCTGAAGTCCATTAGCTAAATTTATTTAAGTTTGACAATCAAACGATAGAAGAAGATGCATACAACATTATTAATCGGAATGCCAGGGTGGACAGAAATGATAATAATCGCCCTGTTTGTGATCGTATTCTTTGGAGCTAAAAAAATTCCTGAAATAGCCAGAGGTATGGGAAAAGGAATTAGGGAATTTAAAGATGCGACAAAAGAGATCAAGGACGAAATAAAAGAAGGAGCAAAAGAAGACTAAAAGTTCTTGTTTTATCAAGTTCAGGAATCGCTTTTTTAGATTTGAGCAATGGCTGTGACCATTATCCAAACAGACCGCCGCTCAATCGTAAAATTTCTATGGCTTTGAGACATATCTTGCTCATTCTCAGTATCACCGTGTCCTTTTTTAAAGGAATAGCACAGGATTTTCACTTAAATGAAGTTCTTCCGGATTACACCTTCGATGAGGTCGCCGACAGAATATCGTGTATCCAAAATGAAGTCCCCCTTAACTTTAATGAGAAAGTATTAGCCTTCATTGATTATTTTTCGCTAAAAAACAGGGAATATACCAGCGACATTATCAAGAAAAAGGAGCTTTACTTTCCCACCTTCTCCGCTACACTATCTAAATATAATATGCCGGATGAGCTAAAGTATTTAGCTATCGTTGAGTCCGGCCTGCGGCCTAATGCGATCTCCCGATCTAATGCCACTGGTCTGTGGCAGTTTATCTCCTCTACCGGTAAGATCTACGGACTTCGTCACAACTGGTATGTGGATGAGCGAATGGATCCTCACAAATCAACAGATGCAGCCTGTCGCCACCTTTCGGATTTGTATCGAATGTTTGATAGCTGGGAACTTGCGCTTGCCGCCTACAACTGTGGGCCCGGGAATGTAAGAAAGGCCATCAGGAGAAGTGGGTATAAAAAAGACTTTTGGGGTATTTACCGGTATCTCCCCCGTGAAACCCGATCTTATGTGCCACAATATGTAGCGATCACCTACCTTTTTAATCATCTGAATGAGCATGGATTTTCAGATACGCCTGAGCAGTTTTATCCACAACTGGACACCATTCAAATAAGTCAGTACTTTCACGTAGAAACCTTTTGCAATCAACTAGGCCTTTGTTTGGATGACATGCTTTTGTGGAATCCTCAGATCAAACGAGGAGCGTTACCGGAAGGGACAAAAAACTTCGGACTAAATCTTCCAAGCGAATGGAAAGATTCAGTTGTCTCCAAACGAGCCTATCTGTATGATACGGCCTCAAAAGTCGGAAGAGAACAGTTGGAGTATCTTGCCAGAAATACACCCGGAAGCACATACGGCAGAAAAAGGATTTATCACAGAGTCAGGAGTGGAGAGGTTCTCGGCATTATAGCAAGACAATATGGAGTGCGAATTTCCGACATCAAATCCTGGAACAGGCTCAGAAGTAACATGATCCGAATTGGTCAGAGACTGAATATTTGGGTATTGCCTGCATATAATTCAAAAACTAAAAAGCTGTACGCACTCAATAAAAACGTGGGTAAGACACGCTCAACAAATGCCTCTTTAAGCGGAAGTGGCAAACGTTATACAGTAAAGTCAGGGGATTCACTTTGGAGTATTAGCAAAAACCATAACACCACCATTAAAAAGCTGAAGACTATAAATAAACTGGCTTCTAATATCATCAAACCGGGTCAGTCTCTGTTGATCCCTAACTGAAAAAAATCCGTCTCAATTTTAGGTAAGTTTGAGTAGAAATAATTTTTACTTAAATTCTCAGAAAGTGAAAAAATGTATAAATATTCAATACTTGTCAGTCTTCTTCTTTTCTCATGCTCGGAGAGCAGTAGAAATAAATTAAAATCAGAAATGCTGCCCAACGCAAGAGGCGAGGCAGATGAGGTCATTCTTGTGGTGGACTCCACGCAATGGATAGACTCGATATTAGGAGAGGAACTAAGAAAGACGTTCCTTACACCCATGCTGGGACTGCCTCAGGATGAACCACTTTTTAATGTAAGTAAGGTAAGTCCCAAAAAACTCAATTCCGTACTTAAATCGGCAAAAAATATGGTTTTCGTGATGACACTTGACAGCAAAACATCAGAAAGTCGTGTGTTGCAAAAGTATTTTACCAATCGGTCACTGAACCGGATCAAAGAAGACACATTAACGTTTCTGAGAGTGCAAAAAGAGCTCTTTGCCAGAGATCAGACCGCTTTATTCTTATTCTCTTCTTCCGAAGACCTCCTCTCCAAGCGGATGAGCAATAATAGATACCGAATACGAGAAATAATTGAAACTTCGGCAAGGGAAAGCATCCAAAATAAGCTGTTTAAGAGTACCAGAAAACAACTGGAAAAGCGTATCACTGAAGATCATAATCTTAGCCTAACAATTCCCTACGGATGGGAGAAAGCCAGGGATTTGAAAAATTTCTTCTGGCTCAGATTAATCAACGCCGAAACCGAACAGAGCCTGTTTGTATATTACGAACCCTACACAGGGCCTTCAATTTTCAATGAAATTGATCTGTTTAGGGATAAAATTACCCGTCGATTTCTGTTTGACGGCGAGAACGCACAAGTACACATCGAAAGACAACCTCAAATTCCGGTGTTCACCGAGCGGATGACTTTCAACGGACATTTTGCAGTAGAAGCCCGGGGCTTATGGCGGATCAGTGACTTATCCCGAGGGGGGCCTTTCGTAAGTTACACGGTTGTTGATGAGGATGCCGGCTTAATTTATTACATTGAAGGCTACGTAGATTCTCCGGGCACAAAGAAGAAAAATTTTATCAGAGAGCTTGAAACAATATTAGGAACGTTCCGAACGAAGTCAGATTTATTAAGGTGAATTGACCGTATTTTGAGATAAAATGATGGATAAACTTAAAGCCAAAGCCCCATCTTCAGCATAGCCCGGATCATCTTTTCCGTTACTTATAATTCTATCAGTATTTGAGTGGTCTTCGTCAATTCAAACAGACAGTCCTCGAAATTAGGCGGTCCGAAGCGGCCTTTTGCATTATTTGAAAAAGCATACGGTTCGGTAGGTATACCTATGAAATTAGTATTAAGTTCGCCATCGTCGTCTTTGTCATGAAAGATGGAAACAGCATAGCCGCCGCTTTGCAAACCCTCCACAACAAAAGTCATGGCACTGCTGTCAATTGCCGCACCACCGGAAACAGCGGCTTCCTTTAGAAATTTGTCATTATGATCATAAACTGCATATTTCAAACTGCCTTTAATCTCTTTTATATTCTTGACCCTGATCACAAACTGACAGGTATCTTGCGAAAATCCATACAGATTGAATGAGATAAGTAATAATAGTATAATGATTTGCCTCATCTTTTTATTGACATCGAATATGAATCCAAATGAAAGCAAATTAACAGCCGAAATGTCAGAAATTAAAATACAAAAAGTTGTAAATGGTCTTGCTGTCCATCCGGCAGTTACCGTTGAGTAGGGATTTTTGGAAAGTTGGAAACTTTCCAAAAATCCCTGCTAACAGCTATCATCAACTATCCACCACCCGCCGGGCTGCCACGTACCCATTGTAAAAGTTGGCATTCGCACGCCTGTAGCGTTTCATCACCCTATCCAGCTTCTCCGTCGCTATGGTTCCTTCTCTGAACAACGTCGCTAAGTCCTGCGTGGCGGCACTGCTCGCCACCCGATAACTGCGGGGCTTACCCCGTAAAACCAAAAACTGATCATAGTCCAACTTCACGTCCTTCAATTGCTCCTCAGACATCCCGTAATCCGCCATCGCTTTCAAATGCGTCTCCAACAAGCCGATGACCTGCTTGACCTTGATCTCAAAGTCTTCGTTGGGCAGGCGGAAATAGTCAGATTTAGCGTTATTGGCCCGTTGGGTCAGTTCCGCATTATCCGTATCTACCGCATAGGCTTCCAGCATGTCATCCAAGATGTCCATCTTCGAAGCGATGGTCTTTTTCAATGCCGATAAAGACTTCCCGATAAAGACCCGTGCGTTAGCCTGATCAGCCGCTGCGGTCTTGATTGACGTATTGATCGTCGAAAGCGCATTTTTGTACTTCCCGATGATGGGAATGGTATTCCAGACGGCATTATTTGCGTCCAGATAGTCAAGTGTGGTCTGGTACATCTCCAGACGATTAATTTGATCTTGATTCATTGTATTTGTGGTTTAATTAAAAATAGTTTCTTCCTTATAAATTATAAGATAACCTGTACTTCTTTTTACTGAGTGGTTCTTTCAGTACTCCGAGTGGTGCTTGCAGCCTTCCGAGTGGTGCTTGCAGCCTTCCGAGCGGTGCTTGCAGCCCTCCGAGCGGTGCTTGCAGCCCTCCGAGCGGTGCT
>JAPPDO010000350.1 GCA_028821635.1 Ekhidna sp. | reverse complement strand
ATTAGCGATTGCTACGCATGGGAATGGCATCTTCACAACCTATATTCCCAATTGCAAGACCATTGATCCGGAGCAGTCAGACGAGCAGGGATTCAAGGTTTTTGCTGCTTATCCGAATCCCTTTAAAGATAAAGTCACCATTCCTTTTGAAATACCTGAAGACGGGGAGGTAAGGATAAATATTCACTCACTAAAGGGTGAATTGATAACCACCATCCTCTGGGCACCACAGTATGAAGGATACAACGAGGCAGTCTGGACAGGGACTAATGCCGCAGGGACTATGCTTTTTAATGGAACCTATCTGTATACAATTAACTTTAAAGGCCAGATACGATCGGGAAGGGTACTCCTCAGCCGCTAATGTCCGCTCAAATTCAACGTAAAATAAATAGTCACCCTATGTTCAGAAATGGGTATGTTTTTAATTGAGCCTTTGGCAGGGTTAAGAGATGTAGAGGTCATCTCGCTTGTTAGCGGGCATCTCGGTCTAGTTCAATAAATTCTAGCCGAAAACAGGGAATATGCAAGTCTCTTTCTGCAATATGATCGGGTCTTTTCCAACCGGTGGATAATGACCTATATCGGTAAGTAGAATAATACTTCTTTTCTTCAGAACTAAGACGATGACCTAAGATTTCAAGGCCATAATTTGTATCAGAATAATCCTTAAATTCCCACTGTCGAACAGATTGATTTAACAGCCACTCAACGGCTATTATAAATCTCTCCGGAGGCAGTGTAAGGTTCAGATCACTTATATCCACCTTATACCATCCCCCTTTAGCCGGACTTAGAAAGAGGCTGTTTGTTAAAATATCTTCACCGACTTTCCCATTACTGTCTATCTTATAAAGCCTCAATCTCAACTGCGCATCTCCTGTTGGTCTAGTCCCAAATCCAGAACTGCCACCTCCATAAATTTTAATATGTATGGATAACCACTTAGGATCAGAATAAAGACGATTTTCTTGATTTTTTATCATTAAACCTAATTGTTCAAATGGTTTATTTGTGGTAAAAGACAGTATTCCTTTTCTGGACTTAGGACTGCCAATGGTCTTTGACTTCATTTTGGTGTCAGTAACTACGACTTCATTAAGCACAATTTCTTTTTGATTTAAGATGACTGAGATATTATTCAAAGTGGAAAGGGTAGAATCTAATAAAATTTGTTTTTTTTCGTAACCCACATTCGATATTTCCAGTAATACTGGAAAATGTCTTAATTTCAATATAAAATCACCTTGAATATCAGTGTATGTTCCTTGAGAGGGCTGGTCTATGACAGCTATGGTTGAGAATGGAATAGGGTTTGCCAATATGTCTGTAACAGAACCCATTATCGTTGTTTCCTGTTGAGCATGAAGTTCAATGGAGAGAAGAAATATCAGTAAAGAAATTAACTTTATTTTCAAAAGCATTGCCTGGCAATTAAATAAAAAATCATGAGCAGAGTATTTTCTGCTCATGATATTTAATTCAAAAATAGGTTTGAACCATCACTGAAAGTGGTGGCATTTTAACTACAACATTTGCTACTTATAGGAATTGCAAAAACACGATATTCGCACATTCCGGTCTTACGATTTTTATGCTTTTCCTGAAACCATCCGGCTTCATAGAAATAACAAATCTTCTCAATCTTCATGTTCTAATCCGGAAAGTACAACCTACTGAGGGAAGCCCGGTCAGTATCCTAAGACCGAGCGGAGGGACTGTTACTGAGAAATACTACGAACACGAAATTAGAGATAGCAGGTCTGCCTAATTGATTCAATATTGCGGTTGGAAAGGTGGGGACTTCAACGTCTTCACCATTGTCTTTTGAATCAAAAGCCTCAAAGCATTGAACGGTAAAATAGGGCATTTCAACCGAATAAACGGCGTATTGGCCTAATCTTCAAACCCCTATCGGGACTTTTTCCCGTTCATTGTAAAAATAAAACATACGAATATGACTAAGTTTATAACATTCACCATTGCAGTATTCTTAATAGGTACAATATTCTTATTGAGTTCTAACGCTGCGGAGGGCAAGAGCCAAATTGAACACGTTGAGGTTGGATTCAGCAATCGGGCCGTTGGCGTAGAGAGTGGTCAGCCGATTTTCACTAAAGACACCAAAGTCTGGATTTCAAATCCAACGGAGAAAGCAATTAAGCTATATCTCAATAAGTACGAGCGAGAAGTAAAGAGCAAGGAGTTGGAACTTTCAGGATTGGATGCGGGCACTTACACGTTGATGATTGTAGCTGAAGAAGATGAGGCAGAGAAGAAGGTGGTAGGGTTTACAATTCAATAAGCACCTTTAGCTGGAAAGTTGAGCACAACCTTTCGGGAGATATTTAAAAAAATGATGTGAGAGTTAGATGAATTGTATGACACAAGTTCGAGCATGTGCCTGTCATAAACATTTTCTATAAAAGACATTACGCCGTGGTTTAGTTAAATATGCTAGTCATCGTAAGCAAAATCATGAATTTTCTTTACGGCCCTTCCGGAGGGGTCATTAGTGTTTTGGAACGATTCATCCCATAACAGGGCCTCCGGAGTACTACATGCAACCGACGGGACCGAGGGCACACATCTGGCCGCAGTTTCAGATGGGAAGTGCTCCTCAAAAATGCTTCTGTACAGGTACTCTTCCTTGCTTTGCGGCGTATTAACGGGAAATTTATATCTCGCAGCTTCAAAATCTACACTGGCTATTTCCTCTTCCGCTTGGTCTTTTAATGCATCAATCCATCCATAACCCACACCATCAGAAAACTGCTCTTTTTGCCTCCATACGATTTCTTTTGGAAGCATGTCTTCAAATGCCTTTCTGAGAATCCATTTTTCGATTCTCTTGTTCGTGACCATTTTGTCTTTTGGGTCAATGTTCATCGCCTTATCCATAAACTCAATATCTAAAAATGGAACCCTGCCCTCTACGCCCCATGCAGCTAATGATTTATTTGCACGAAGGCAGTCATACAAATGAAGTTTATGAAGTTTCCTTACCGTTTCTTTATGAAACTCCTCCGGATTGGGGGCTTTGTGAAAATAAAGATACCCACCAAACAATTCATCAGATCCTTCGCCGGAAAGTACCATTTTTATTCCCATGGATTTAATGACCCTAGCTAATAAATACATCGGTGTCGAAGCCCGAACAGTCGTAACATCATACGTTTCTATGTGGTAAATTACATCTCTGAGCGCATCCAATCCTTCCCGGATGGTGAAGTTTACTTCATGATGGATAGTTCCGATATGGTCTGCTACTTTCTTTGCAGCTTTTAAGTCCGGAGAGCCTTTTAATCCAATTGCAAAAGAGTGTAGGGAAGGCCACCAGGCACGCTCTCGATCTTCAGATTCTATTCGCTTGGCGGCAAATTTTTTGGCAACCGCAGAAATAATGGAAGAGTCTAAACCCCCTGAAAGTAGTACGCCGTATGGAACGTCGGTCATTAGCTGACGATATACCGCTTTTTCAAGTGCTATCTTTAAAGACGGAATCGTTGAAGTGTTGGTCTTGCTTAAACTCTCAAATGACATCCAGGGACGGCTGTACCATCTTACAGGGGCATCATGCTTTGAGGACAAAAAGTGTCCCGGCGGAAACTCTTCGATTCTGTTGCAATAGCTTTCAAGTGCCTTCATTTCTGATGCAACGTATAACCGGCCTTTCACATCCCGTCCCATATAAAGCGGAATGATTCCCAT
This sequence comes from Ekhidna sp., assembly GCA_028821635.1. Lineage (GTDB taxonomy): Bacteria > Bacteroidota > Bacteroidia > Cytophagales > Cyclobacteriaceae > Ekhidna. Next base: position 1,423 of record JAPPDO010000350.1, on the reverse strand, counting down.
GTGATCCCTTGCAATGAGATAGTCATCGGTCTCTTCATCGTAGATCGCAAATCCAAAAATTCCATTCAGTGATTTGACAAAATTCAAGTCCTTTTCTTGATAGAGTGCGAGCAGGATTTCACAGTCAGATCTAGTCTTAAATGGGTAGTTATTTTTAAGTTTTTCTTTTAGTTGTTTATAATTATAAATTTCCCCGTTTGCGGCGAGAATTTGTTTTTTGTCCGGAGAGTATAGTGGTTGAACCCCAGATTGAGGGTCTACTATGGCGAGTCTTTCATGTGCCATTAATACGTTATTCCCAACGTATATCCCCGACCAGTCAGGCCCTCTGTGCCTAACTTTTCCGGATTGTTTTAAAACCTGAGATCTTAGCTCGGAGATGTTACTTTCATCACAATTGAAAACACAAACGATGCCGCACATATTTAGTTTTGGTTTAAATGTGAATTAAATATAATTATAGTATTCAAAGAGTTAAAATTAAATTATTTAGCATCCTGAAAATTCATTTTGAGTAATAGTTTTTTCTCCAAAAAATTACAAGCATCCATACGGGGACATGTTACTAATAGAAGTTAGCTTGACTTCTGTGTTTGGAGGTAATTTTGGTGTTTGATAATAATAGGTATATTTTGGTCAAAAAATTGATGTTCAGGCCATTAACGTGCTAAAAGTTTGACTCGTATACAAAAAAATCCCACTTTCTTACATCTAACTCATTATTCTAAAACTGGCAATACTAAAATTTCAAATTCTGCAAATTTTATTGATCAGTATAAAGCATTAGACATGAATTTTAAGGCAAAGCAAATAAGAAATTAAAGGGTGAATTTTCGGGGTTCAAACAGAATATATATATCATCAAAAATTTTATTAATTCACACATTATAATATTTATATTTCTTGTTGGTTTGCTGTTTTTGATTGAGATTTGCGTATGAAACATCTTATAATTCTTACTCTCGCCGGCTTGATGCTAACTTGTCAGCCGACAGGCACTAATCAATCGTTGGGTGTTAATGAAGTTAAATATAAACGACCGTCGCATCATATAGATGCTTTAACTGAAATTTTTGAAGCACACGGAGGTTACGAGCAATGGGATAAGATGAAGTCACTTTTTTACAAAAAAGAAGAGGAGACTACCATTACTCATCTCAAGAGCAGGAAAATACGTTTAGAATCCCCTGATCAGGTGATTGGATTTGATGGGAACAATGTCTGGGTTATTCCTGATTCAGTGGATGCGTCAAGGGCAAGATTTTATCATAACCTATTCTTCTATTTTTATGCGATGCCTTTTATAGTAGGTGATTCGGGAGCGAATTATGAGGCATTGGGAGAAAGAGAATTAAAGGGGAAAACTTACAATCAAATAAAAGTGGGCTTTGAACAGGTGGTCGGGGATGCTTCCAACGATAAC
>JAPPDO010000062.1:731-5141 GCA_028821635.1 Ekhidna sp. | reverse complement strand
GTACTTGTATACATACGAATATTATCATATGAATTGGGGGTGGAGCGGATCAGGAATGTATAGCAATAATAACAATGGATGGTTTAAGTTTGATGATATTGAAATTAATGAGAATACTATCAAAGGGAAACCTACCAATTTTCAATATAATCGTGGATATATAACAGGAATACAACCATGAAAAATCTACTATTATTATTTATAGTTTTAATGATTTCGTGCTCGAAGGAGGAGCAATCCAAACAAATAAACCAAATGGTAATGGCAAACTTTGATTTATCATTTAGCTTCTACCTTCAAAACAACAAGGGCGATGATCTACTGGAGCCGGGAAGTTCTACAGCGTACAAAAGAAATGAGATTAAACTTTTTAAAGATCCGGAACTTAAAGAAGATGTGACAAGAGAATATACTCCTAATGGAGAAGAGGACTTAGTTCATGGACCACACGAAAAAGGGTATATGCTTTTCATATTTCCTAATATGAGTACTCCAATATCAGGCGGTAATTTTGAGAATATACTCTACCTACAACTCGCTGAATCCGATGTTGACACTTTAAATATTCAAGTTACTGAAATGAATAATGGTGCCTACATCTCAAAGTTTGTTTACAATGAGACTATCATTTTCGATTTCAATGATGCTCAATTTGACTTTAATTGGAATAAAGTCATAGTGAAATAGTCTACGGAAGATACCGACATAAATGTGTCTAACTTTTACAAAGAATGAAGAAAACAAATTCGGTATTGGCTCCAATGAAGAGCAACATGATAAAAAATAGCCGAATTTAATTTATAATCACACTTACAAGAAAGTTGCCCGAATAGAGGTTATCAACAGAACGAAAAGGAACTTGATGTGAACCTGGAAGGATCCTCTCCCCAATCTTCCGGCCCGCTACCCTAAGGTGCAGTTTCCTACGGGAGGTACATTCCAAATACTGAGTTTAAGCAGGAAGCCGCTACCGGAGGGTGTCACCAACAAGAGGTTAGAAATCACGTCGCTGCAAAGCGGCCGGCCTGTACTTCGTGCACCAGCCAGACGGCCGTTTGTTGAGGTTTATCAGGGAGTAGAAGGAACCGGCAACGAGAACATGTGAGGTTTATTATCTCAATGGCAGTTATAAATAACGAGAACTTTTTGAAAGTTTCTACTCAACGGCAATTGCCGAACAGATTGCTCTTTATTTTGCTTATTCCTGACAAAGTCTTTAGTATGTAAGGCATTGTAAACCGTTTATACTAAAAACTGATGCACACAAAATTTTTTAATTTTTCTTCTTCACGCCGGGATCTGTAGTGCAAGGACGAAGAGAAGTAAAACCAGACTTCAATAAAAGAAAGGAGTCCCCTCTCGCATGTCTAACAATAAAAAATATGTAATAGTCAAATATTAAAATGAAAAATCTGGCGAGCATAAGGGACTCCGTTCATTTAAAAATCAATAATTAATAAAATGAAGTGTAAAAATAATCTGTTATTTCATGAATCCAAGGAGTTGCTGAAAATTATTTTAGAATTCTACATAATCGTTATCGGCATCCAATTAATTCACTGGAAGGGATGTCATCCTAAAAATTTAGTAGTAACTAAATCGTCACTGACTGCGTTATTTTTGAGTTAAATCGTTCGTTAAGATTGAAAAAGTTCCTTACCTTCATTGCTGTCTTACTGCTAGCCGGAGCAGGTTATTTTACTTATGAAAAATGGAGCAAAAATTCTAATATCAACGAATGGAGTTTTGTGCCGGCTCATGCTGCAATGGTATTAGAGTTGGAACTTTTGGACGATTACAACCAATTTTCCAAATACCCAATCTGGGCAGTGCTACAGAATACGGATGGATTTAAGGGCATCAAGCAGTCCATTTCGTTCTTGGATTCTATTAATGGGAAGGGTGGATTCAACGCTATTTTTGACGAAGCTCCGGTATTAATTTCTACCCATAAGGTCGCTGTCAATCATTTTGATTTTTTATATGTAGTGAATCTTCAAAATATCTCTCAAAGTACGTTTGCACAGGCTGTGATCGGCAGACTTCAAAACGGTGGTTACAGATTTAAAACAAGGAATTATCGTGGTTATAAGATTCGTGAGGTACATGAAGGCGGAAAAGCGTTTACCTATACCTTTCACAAAAATTATTTTCTTGCAAGTTTCACCCCCTACCTGATAGAAGACGCAGTCAGGACCATTGAACGAAAACAAGCCTCTTTTGAAGAGCAGTTTCCAAAGATAAAAACACAACGATCAAGCGGTCTTTTCAACCTTTACATTAACTATTCGGAGACTGGCCGTTTACTCTCGGGAATGACCCGCAGCGAGGTAAAACTTCCCATGAGTTATGGTGCTTATTCGGTTTCTTTAGACTCGGTTCATATTGATTTCACCGGTTTTACATATACACAGAAAGGCTGGCTTGCGACCCATAAAAATCAACCGGGTTCCTTTGATATGGCTGAGATTGTACCGGAAAACACCGCACTGATGTATCATATCTCCTCTTCAGATACTTCATCATGGAAGGAGAGGCAGTGGGGTTATCTAAAGGACATCCAACCTCCGTTTCGAGCTTTTCAAGATAGTTTAAAAAATACATTTGACTTTGACGCAAGTCAGATCATTGATTTCATTGGTGAAGAAGCGGGCATTCTAACATTAGAACCCGGCTCCTCCCGTGAGAGTAGAAAGATGTGTATTTTGAAAATTAAAGATATGGGAGAAGCACTCCAATTTTTCAATCAACTCACCATGCGAATCGCCCGCATAAGAGGGGATACTGCCTACACAACGTCTTACAGTGAAAATGAAATAAGATACCTGCCAATAAAAAACTTTCCGAAGTTGTTTCTGGGAAATCTCGCCGATGGATTTAATGAGTGTTTCTATATCAATTACAGGGACTATTTGATTTTATCTAATAATCTTCAAGAACTCAAGGCACTCATCGCCTCCATTAGAAATGAAGACACATGGGGTAAATCCCTTCGAATGAATACCTTTTTTCAAAAAGCAAACAATACAGCTAATGTGAGCTTATTCATTAATATTTCCAGAGCACAAAACCTTATTTTAAACGAATTAAATGCGGCGTGGAATGAATACATCACGAAAGACCTGCCCTATTATCAATCGTTTGAGTTAGCAGCTTTTCAATTTAGCTATCTGGACGGCAGCTATTTTACCAACTATACCTTCTCACAACCCGAACAAAGAAAGCCGGAGGTCCTTAAAGCAAATCCCGAATCGGGAACACGATTTACCAGCCCCTTAGTCTCAAAACCTTTTTTGGTCAGGACACACGCACATAAAAGTTTTGACATTATCGTTCAGGACAGTTCCCATTTGATCTATTACCTTGATAAAAGTCAAAATCAGCTTTGGGCTCAAAATGTTGACTCCGGCATCATTAGTGAAGTCTTTCCGGTTGATTACTATAAAAATGGGAAAATTCAGTACGCTTTTGCTACTTCATTTGCAGTCCATATTTGGGATCGATCCGGTGCCAGTATTCCGGGGTATCCTAAAAGTCTTTCTGACGACGTGCAAATCGCTCAGTTCAATGTCATAGACTATGATTTAAGCCGTAACTACCGATTTGCTATTTCGGATACGAAAGGGGAGATCTTCCTCACGGATAAAGACTTGAACGCATTGGAGGGGTGGAATCCTAAAAAACTTAGCAGGTCGTCGCTGACTCCGCTTAACCACCAGAGAATTGGTAGAAGAGACGTTATGTTTTCTATCCAATCGGACGGTAAAATTCACTTTATGAACCGAAGAGGTCAGCCGCTGAAAGGTTATCCCTTTGATACTCGCCAATCGCTTAATAAAAATTATTTTCTGAGCATCAGCAACGGGTTATCCAACTCAACGATTTCCGTACTTTCCACCGGAGGAGAACTCACAGAAATTAACCTTGAGGGAGATGTGGTCAAAAGATCACAACTGATTAAGACCACCCAAGATGCAACCTTTCGCATTGTTCCGGATCGGAGCGGTAAATCCTTCCTCATGGTACGAAAAGAGGGAAATAGCTATCAGGTGCTGGACGATACCGGCAATTTTCTGTTTCAAAAAGATCATGTCTCCACACAACCTGTCCTGATTCAATATTACCGCTTTGGGGCCGGAAAAGACGTGGTCATTTTTACAGATACTGCGAGTCAAATGCTTTATATTTATGATAAATCGGGAAACCTACTGACGGGCAGATCGCTCAAATCCGGCCATCAGGCTAGTCTTTTATACACTAATTCAAAAAGAGAATTTCGGGTGTTCACCACTGCCGGCTCCAACCTGGAAACGTATTCATTCAAACAATAAAAGGTTAAACTTTTACTGATTTCCATTTTTCTTTTTTAAAAGTCAGTATGGCAACCATAACATACGGACTAGACTAAAT
>JAPPDO010000062.1:0-721 GCA_028821635.1 Ekhidna sp. | reverse complement strand
GGCTAGGGCGGCTATCCCTTCATATTCAATTTTATCTATCTTCCCATAGGGCGGCTAAATAAAGCACTGCAATACTTTAAATGAACTGTTGATGGTATGAAGGTGTAGTCATCACGGCCAGATTACAAACTGCACCTAGAGAGAGGCATTTAAAGAAGTGTTTGTGAGATGCGTACTATCTATTATTTCAATAACTTCAACGGCCTTATTCTTCTTTTGAGTTCCTATGTAGATGTTCCTATCTTTCACAGACAGAATAAACGCAAAATTCCCCTTTGTGGAATAGCATCTGTCGCCATTTAATGAAACTCGAACGCCCCAGCCGCCAAACTGAGAAAAGGGTTCAAAGTGAGCGGCTCGAAAGGATTGTATTTCGCTCCATTTCCAAAAGCGACCTTTCAGTTGAAATGGAAAGTACTTTACATAGACACCATCTTCATTTATCTTAGTTTTGAAATTAATAAAGTAAAAAATTAAGGTAACTATAAACTTATCTGTAGTAATCATTCAAAAATAATCAAAAAAAATCTCTCTTTTCATTTGCTTTTACTACATATAAATGCGGCATTGCTAAAATGAAGTAGTTTTGCGATAAAGAATGATGCACACACCAATTACTCACTGTCCCCAATGTCATGTTAAAGACTTCATTAAGAATGGCAAGAGTGGGGGAAGGCAACGCTATAAATGCAAGTCATGCCAATACAATTTTACGGTTCCC
>JAPPDO010000386.1 GCA_028821635.1 Ekhidna sp. | reverse complement strand
TAGGTCTGAGCGTCGATGGCCGCATCAGCGTCAGAAACCGGCGACCTGTTGCCGTCATCGTCTTTCTTGCAGGCTGCCATCAGCAGGCTTAAACAGGTCAGGCAGACAAGCCTGAAAAAGGAGGTTTGCTTGCTCATAGTGCGGTACTTTTTTTTGGTTTTACAATACAAATAATAGGGGGGGGGGGGGGACAAAATATTTTTCTATTCAAACTGTTTTTTTTTATCCCAAACAAAATTAAAAAAAATGGTGGGGTTGGGGATTTTTTATTTGTATCTATTCAGGACTGGAGGTGCTTCGTGCATTTAGCCTCCCTATGAAAACAGGGAAACCATACCTTAAAAAGGATTCTTCATATTTGGCGGCAGTATGCTGAAGCATTAGAGAAGGATCAGTTTCAGCAAAAAGTAAGTGCCCAACCCAATCAATAGGATTCCCGGCACTTTATACACGAGTAATTTATTGTCACTGATTTTCGTAAATCGTTTGCCCAGTGCATTTATGGTGAGCAATAAGCAGAAAGTGCCTACGGCGAGCCCTGTTAAGTACATCCAGAATCCAGCCGATGATAGGTCAATCAGTCTGTCATTTTCAAGGTATGTGGTGATGGCGAGCCAGAAGGGAATCGTCATCGGGTTAATTATCCCTAAAATAAGACCTCTTAGAAAACCGTGTCTGCCGGTTAGTTTGGTATTCACTCCTGTAGCAGATGAGGTCTTGGCTGATAAGATATTCCAAAGTCCCAAAGCAATCAGCACTATTGAAGTTACTATCTTGAAATAGTTGGAAATGGCTGAATATGTATTCAAAAAAAGGTGAAGCCGGACGGTCACGCCCGCATAAATAAATTCGATAGATGAGGCTGCTACGGCGAAGAATATCGCAGCCCTGTGCTTCTTCAATATGGACAGTTGCATAACGGAGATATTGATCGCACCGGGCGGAATGGAACCGATGTAACTAATGGTAAACGCAACTATTAGGGTCTGGAATATCATTTAGGCGTTGAGCATTCTGTTGTATGCCTGATGTGCTCTCCATTTTTTCACACCTTTTTTGAAGGTCCAATATGGCACACCTCTCCGCTTATTTTGCTCACTAATATCTGCTAAAACCTTCAAATGCCAAAGAATATCTTTATACGCTTTAAATAACGAATAACCGGGTTGATAAATATGCCCCGGCTCGGAACCTGCCCCGTTCAATTCAAGTATTTTAAAGGCTTTAAACTGTTTGAGTTCTTCATAGCTTTTACATCTTAGATCAAACCTTCCAAAATAAAACTCCGGAATTTTTTTCGCCAGTTTATCAATAGCTTCATTCAAATCCGTATCAATTTGCTCATTATCATTCAAAAATTGAGTGCCACGGCAGTGATTTCCGATGGGTTCGATGAGCACCTCCTCTCCTTTCTTTGGAATACTTTCTCCGGCCTCTTTTAAGTATTCACTCTCCGGATTTGCTGTCAGTAATGCACGTGTATTTTCATTCAACAATTCATTGATACGATGCTTTCCGTCTCCGGTCACTTTTAAAAAATCCTTACGAACGATTGAAGTAGTGCTGCCTTTTGCCTGATACGGATAACGAACATAGAAAACTCCCAGTTCGACCGGATAATCAATGAATTCCTGGAGTAAAAATTCTACCGGACAAGTCTCAACATAGGCCGCCAACTCCTTATCGCTTTTTATTTTTTTCACCCAAGAGCCTCTTTCTCCAATATTCGGCTTCACAATAAGCGGAAATCCAACACTCTCTGCCTTTTTTTTTGCCGCTTTGAGGTTTCCTTTTGGGATAAGGTGCGTCTCCGGTATTAGTTCCTTAGGAATGAGCTTGAAAATATCAGACTTTCTTTCCCCAAACATTCCTCCAAATTCAATTTTTGGGTTAGAGGAGGTGAAGAAGAAGAAAGACCCTTTTCTTAATGAGAGCCAGAAATAATAGAAGAATACAGGAAAGTAGAGCAGCGAAAAGGGCCAATACTCCCATTGGGTGAGCCTGACAAAAAACTTTTTCATGTCAGGCTTTCTGCCCCGATCGGTATCTGACCGTAGAGCTGGCCACGCCGAAATTTTCCGGCAGCCTGATATAAGATAAAGTTTGGTTCACAGCTACCTTCATCAGTGCCATATGATGGATTGCGTGCTCAATATTATATGCGAGTTCTCTGTGAAAACTGCTTTTCATGGTTTGAACCGTCCCCTCGTCCTCCGTATAATTTGCCTCAAACGCTATTGTAAAATCCGTTTTATTCCTGTCTAAGAAATCCTTAATGGAATCAATAACAGACCTTGCCAGCTTTCTATCGGTCTCTATTTCTCTGTCGTGCTTTCTGCTATCATAGTTTACCATCCGCTCATTTTTAGCATCAAACAGACAGATAAAAAATTCAAGCGTGTGTCTCACGTGCTGACCGAAAGTAGCATTGCTTAACTCGTCCAATGGTCTGGAAAAGTCGTCCTTCTTGCATTGTGCAATGATGTTGTCAAGCTGACTTAATAGTTCCTTAGCCGAATGGTGTAGCATAGTTGATAATTGCCATAAACATAAGTAAAGTCTAAGAAATGGATTACTTCATTTCGTGAGAACGTAAAGCTAATGACTTTTTTCAGATAAAGAATTGATCGCCGCCCCTATTAAATCATGTTCAAAGCCCTTGCCGATGAGGTAACTTATTGTTTTTTGCTTCTTTTTCTGATCTTCTTCTTTGTGAAGGCCGTCCCACTTTTTTTGGGCTAATTCATATAATCGGTGCTTGTATTTCTTCGGATCAATCTCTGATAAAGACTTTTCAAGAATCGCCGATGAGATTTTATGAGGAGAAATATGCCATTTAATCTTTTGCTTGCCCCAAGAATTAAACTCAAATTTGTCATGACAGTAGGCATTAGCAAATCGTTGCTCATCTACAAGACCCTCTCTGATGAACAAATCAACTATTTCCTTACATTCTCTTTCCGATAAGCCCCATGATTTTACTTTATCAGCTATTTCCTGAGATGACCTCTCCCGCAAAGCACAAAGCCTTCCGGCCCTTCGTTTCGCCTCTTTTATGCCCAACTGATGTGCCATTAATCACATTTTTGAGATATATCCCTTACGCTTCAGTACGGTCTCGACGAAGCGGACTTCATTGTCATTATTAAATACCTTAAAGGGTAAGTGAACCAACTGCGCTTTACTTGCGAAAAATGTGAAGGCATTCTTTCCCTTTTTAGCACGCTTAATTTGATCCCACTTCATAGGCATTCCTTGTTTCGCATTTAATTTTATTAGAATTTGCTGCGAGGAGATCTCGTATGACAGCTTCTGAAACATGAATTTCCCTTGTTCCAACTGTGTCACCCCTACAAACTGAATTAACCAAAATAGGAAGTAAAGAATAAGTGCAATGGACGCTCCGGTAATCCACCAATGGTTCGGAATCCAGAAATAGCCGGCACAAATGGCTAAATAAATGGTAAAAACCCACCATTGCTGTTTCAGCACGGCCTTGAATGCAACGCCTATGTATGTCTTTGTGGGTAACTGATATTTTTTTGTCCTTACAATCATCGTTTCAAATCCTTTACTTCCTCGAATATAGCATTTAGACGGCTTTAATGCTCATGTCCATGCTTTTGTATGAGTGCGTGAGAGCCCCCACGGAAATATAATCCGGTCCGGCTTCGGCGATCTCAGAAATATTGCTTTCCGTAATACCACCGGAAGCCTCCGTTTCAAAACTTCCCCCAATCATCTGAACGGCCTTTCGTATATCAGACGGAAGCATATTGTCAAGTAATATTCGCTTCACATAACCGACCTTCAGCACCTCATCGAGCTCAGCCAAACTTCTTACCTCTATTTCAATGTCTAACTCCAAGTTATTGTGCTCTAAATAAGTAAGCATTCCGGTGATTGCTTTTTTTATACCTCCCGCAAAATCAATATGATTATCTTTCAGCATGATCATATCGTAGAGACCAAAGCGATGATTTATACCCCCGCCTATCAAAACGGCCCATTTTTCAGGAAGCCTAAACAATGGCGTTGTTTTCCTGGTGTCCAGCAGTTTGGTATGAGTCCCGCTAATCAAAGAGCATAGATAATTGGTATAAGTAGCGATTGCGCTCATTCGCTGCATACAATTGAGTACCAGCCGCTCAGCAGAGAGAATAGAGCGTGAGTTACCCGTGACATTAAAGGCAATGTCTCCATTTTCAATTAGGTCACCGTCTTCTTTGAAAAACTCCAGCGTTAAACCGTCGTCAGCGTATTCAAAAATCTTTTTTGCCAACTCAATACCGGCAATCAATCCGTCAGAATTACTTATTAGATGAGCCTGATTTGTCGAAAATTCAGGAATAGAACCCAGAGAGGAATGATCTCCGAGTCCAATATCTTCTGCTAAGGCTAAACCTATGAAAGCATTGATGCTTTTATCGGTAAGATAAGGCGGATTTGTGTCCATAGTGGTAACCGGCAAATAACCGAAATAAGTTACTCTTTACTGAAATTCAAAGTATCAATAAGGTAAGCGTTATCAATTTTCTTGATAAACATAACCACACGAAATGATCCTTTTTCGTGAGTATAAACGCCAATCGTGTACTTTAAGTTATCCGAAGAGGAACCCTTCACGGTATAAGAGAAATCTTGCGGAGGATACTCGTTAAAAAAATTTCTAAGAGTAACCTTCGCTTGATTTTTATCATAATTAGTGCTTTCTCCATTGATTCGGATCTCCATTGTTGCGTTGCAGAAGTTTATCAACTCCTTCGCACTTCCTGCTTTCATGGCGATGCCTATATCCCTGATTGCGTCTTTCTGAAGATTGCTTAGGAAAAGGACAGAATAAATGAATAATAATTTGATCATTAGTTGAATACTATTTTCTAAACAGTTGAGCTAAAACCATGCCTAATTTAGCTGTTTATTCTATTACAGCCAAAAATTGAGACCGCCGGCACTGCTAACTTAGCATGTACACGTTATTAAATAACCGATACGAACAAAAATAAAAATCATGGCAATCCTTAAAATCAAATAAATCCTGTTCAAGACAAATCACACCCGAAGAAAAGAAAAATAAAAAAAAATCGAAAAAACGCTTGCATCTTTAAACTAATTGTTTTATACTTGCACCTTAATTAATTACTAAATAATAAAATAATGGA
>JAPPDO010000102.1 GCA_028821635.1 Ekhidna sp. | reverse complement strand
ATTAATTATTTGAGCCATAGCTGTGGCTACACATCCGGCTAGAGCCCTAGAAACGCCTGTTCCACAACTTACATAAGGTGCTTGACTATTATAGCCACTTCCTTGACCCCATGTAGTTGACAGTAGCGGTCCTCTTTGTTCATACTTCCATTTCCTCTCAGGATTTGCTGATTCTGGCACTGGCCCGGACGAAGAGACGATAGACCTCATCTCCTCTAAGTTCCACGTAGAAGCTACAACGTCACTTTGCTCAATGTTTAGCTGTCTTATTTCTTCAATATTTCCAACTGTCACAATTAACCATTCAACTAAGCCTAGTGGATATTCCTCCTCCTCAAGAGGAAATCCATGATTCATCGAGAATGATTTTATTGGTGAGGTTCTATCATCAGCAGAGAGTATAATATATCCATCATCGGAGAAGTTAATGATGTAAATTGCTGCAATTTCATTTTCGTCAGGAACTTCGAAGATTTCAGAAATATTCCCAAATGCGACAGATCTACCTGTTGGTAATGGAGTATTTTCATCACTAGAGGTTCCTTTCATAGTTTGGTTGGCTATTTCCTTTGCAATATCTAATGAAACAAAGTGTTCATTGCTCACATTAGATATATTTACTGGATCGGATAAATTCTCCTTTTCACATGAAAATATAAATGATGTAACTACAAATAATACTAAAATATTTCTTGATATTTTTGTAAATAAATTTTTTATTTTAATAATATTCATTTTTTACAATCTAATAACGTGTAAATATGGAACAATGTTACAAAGAAACAAAAGTTTTTTTGTAAATTTTTTTCTGGTTAAGTGGTAAGTTATTGATTTGGAGGACCTTTGAGGGACTATCAGTTTTCCCTAAGATGTTCTTCATTTCTTTTTCATCGTTTCAGGCCGGTGATAAAAAGAAACGAAGCAAAGAAAAACCTATCGGACCGCCGAAGCGGCCAAAATCAATCCAGCCGACCCGCAGGCCCAACACGGATTTTGGCGTTTCTTGCCGTATATCTTCTCTGGGTGTAGTTTGTGTACGGCGTGGAACGTCCGGCATGGAACGTTTGGCCGATGAGCCTGTCGAATCGGCTTTTAGTCCGGCTAGTTCGACAGGCTCACCAGCCGTTGACGAGCCCTCTCTAGGTGTAGTTTACAATTTAGATCAGCTGGAAGATATTTTAAACCTTCGAGGTTTTCAAAACCTCGAAGGTTTCTACTGCAACGGTTGTTTGGAGGTTTGCAAGAACCCCAAAATAAATAAAAATGACCGATGATCAGACCAAAATGACCGCTGACTAGATCAAAATAACTGCTGGATGGTCAACAATAACCGCTGGATGGTTAACAATAACCACTCGGAGGGGATTTAATCACTTATCCATGTTACATTACTAATTTGTCTGTTATGTTAAGTTTGTTGCCTACACCGGACAGCCCCTGGCTTATAATGACAAACTATCTCTCCATGCGAAATCTCCTCCTAATCATTAGTTTATTCCTTGCCTCTTGTGAGGGATCAATAGAAAGAAGAGACCGTTTTTTCTTGTTGGGCAACAAGGCCCTGGAGAATGAAAACTATGAGAACGCAATCCAACGGTATGATGAATCGCTGAGAGAAGACCCCAATTATACGCTTGCTTTAAACAATCGTGGGGTAGCTAAATCAGAAATGGGTCGTAAGTACGAGGCTATTCTGGATTTTAATCAGGCCCTAGCAGGCAAGCCTGATTATTTGGAGGCGTTATTCAATCGGGCGTATGCCTACGAAGCTATTGGGAAATACAAAAAAGCATTGGATGATGTATCGTCAATTAAGAGGATAACGGGTGATTCTGCATTTGTCTTTTTCTATGAAGGACTGGTTTTGACGAAGATGAGGGCTTATGATAAGGCCTTATTATCCTTTCAAAAATCCGATGAGATCGAGCCGCTAAACCCGGAGACGTTGGTCAACCTCGCCACCGTTCATTACTTCAAGGAAGAGTTGCCGGAAGCGGCCTCTGTCATCGGGAAAGTACTGAAACTGGAACCCAACAACCCCAACGCATTCAACCTTTTAAGCCTGATTGCATTGAAAAGAAAGGAGTTTGGAAAATCACTGGCAGAAATAAACAAAGCACTGAATGAAGTTCCGTCGGAGCCTTATTTTCTCAATAATCGTGGATACATTTATCTCCGGATGGATAGCTTGGAGAGCGCATTGGAGGACATCAATAAAAGTATCATTCTAAACCCAAAAAACGGATGGGCATATCGAAATAAAGGCATTTATTTTTTATTTAGTGGTGAATACCATCGGGCATTAGAGTTATTTGAACAAGCTGAAGAAAGCGGGGATTTCATAGATGAACTTTTTTACTTCTATGGGCTGGCAAATGATCGTCTTGGGATAACGGGTGAAGCATGTCTTAGCTGGGAGAAGGGTGTTCGGAACAATGAAAGCAGATCAAGAATAATCTTCAGTCAAAAATGTAATTGATTTTATTCGGGAGCAACGAGTATAATAAAACGAAGTGACCTATCAGGAATGGTATTCATAAATGAAAAGGTCATTTAAAAAAACAAGAGCATGGCATGTAAGGCCGCTTAATTTACTGTTTATGAATTTCGATAGGGTTATCAATTTTTTGGGAAAGCGTTTACAAAGCCCATTGCCCGGTAGGGGTGCACATGAATTGATGAAGCCAAGAATGGCTGATGGGACTCATTTTTCAATCAAACAGCCCGCTGCTCCTCAAGAATGTGGCGCACTCATTCTTTTTCACGAATCTGAGGGCGATGTACGATTTCCTCTGATCCAACGTCCTACCTATGAAGGGACTCATAGTGGTCAGATTGCATTGCCCGGCGGGAAAAGGGCAAATGAAGATACAGACTTATTTGATACGGCACTTCGGGAAGCTGGCGAAGAGGTAGGCGTAGATCGTTCGCAGGTTGAGATTGTAGGTTCACTTTCAAAATTTTATGTAGTGGTAAGTAATTATGAAGTGTTGCCGGTTATCGGGAAGATGAAATCAAAACCGAATTTTACTCCTGATAAGTACGAAGTCGAAAGCATTATCAATGCTCAATTATCACATTTGGCTGACCCAAACTATGTGAAGGAGAAACGAATGCTTGTAAGAGGGAGAGTAGATATGATATGCCCTTATTTTGATCTGGAGGACAAGATCGTATGGGGAGCGACTGCGATGATGTTAAGTGAACTAGCGGTAATTCTTCAGGCATATCAGCAAGACTGACCTCAGTATGATCAAAAAGCAATGTTACTTGGTTGGCAGCCACTCCTTTTTCCGTTCATCATTGCTGCCTTCGCTAATTTTCCTAATTTTGTTTCTAGGCAAATGGAACACGACCAGCTCCTGCTAAATCCCCCAGGACCTGACGGTAGCAAGGGTAGGTGGTTGTAGCGGTGCGATGCTTCGTTTGCCTTTCTTTTGGGGAATTAACGGACCTTGACTAAATAAAATGACACATGAAATTTTTTATTGATACTGCCAACCTGAATGAGATTCGAGAAGCTCAAGACCTTGGCGTGCTGGACGGTGTTACCACCAATCCGTCTTTAATGGCTAAGGAAGGAATTACCGGCGAAGAGCATATTTTAAAACATTACAAAGACATCTGTGATATTGTAGATGACAGTGTAAGTGCGGAAGTGATCGCTACGGATTTTGCAGCGATGGTAAGTGAAGGTAAGGCACTCGCTGAGATAGATGATAAGATAGTAGTGAAAATTCCAATGATTAAGGATGGAGTGAAAGCCATCACAGCGTTGAGTGCTGAGGGCATTAGAACGAATTGTACATTAATTTTTAATGCCGGTCAGGCACTTTTAGCAGCGAAGGCAGGTGCGAGTTATGTGTCTCCGTTTATCGGTCGTCTGGATGATATTTGTTCCGATGGCCTCGTCCTGATTGAGCAAATCGTCTCCATTTATGATAATTATGCCTATGAAACAGAAGTGCTCGCTGCCTCCGTCAGACACAGTATGCACCTGATTCAGTGTGCAGAAATAGGAGCAGATATTGCTACCTGTCCATTGAGTGTCATCACAGCACTTTTAAAACATCCACTGACGGATAGCGGCCTTGAAAAGTTCCTTGCCGATCACAAAAAAGGAAACAAATAATTTAAAATCAAGTTATTCAAAGAAATAAAAATTGGTAGTTTTGAACGAAATGTACATCATCAAAGTAAAGGGAAAGGCAAAGATTCCTGACTACATACAGATCAGGGATGAGAATTTTGTGCTCGTCGCTTACTTCCGAACAGACCGCCCTTTGAAACGTATGGATAAATTTGAGTTAGAAGGAAAGCATGAAGAACTTCGATCCTTGATCGCCTCCCTTCCCTACGGCAAACTCAAAAAACTGGAACTATAAATGGCCTTCTCCCGGGATTCCGTTGTTAAGATTTCTGACGCATCCATCCTACAGGAAGATAATACGGTGCTAAACGAAATTAATTTCACGATAGATAAAGGAGAGTTCGTGTACCTGATCGGGAGGACAGGAAGTGGAAAATCATCCCTGCTAAAAACGCTTTATGCAGATTTACCGCTTAGAATTGGATTTGCCGAAGTAGCCGGATTTTCAATTAATAATATTCAATCCAAAGACATCCCTTTTCTGAGGAGAAAGGTAGGCATCATCTTTCAGGACTTTG
Source organism: Ekhidna sp. (assembly GCA_028821635.1). Taxonomy (GTDB): domain Bacteria; phylum Bacteroidota; class Bacteroidia; order Cytophagales; family Cyclobacteriaceae; genus Ekhidna. Next base: position 498 of record JAPPDO010000102.1, on the reverse strand, counting down.
AGCTTTTCTATGACCGCTCAATAGCCGAGAATTTAACCTTTGTGATGAAGGCAACGGGGTGGAAGGACTCGGCAAACATGAAATCTCGGATTGCAGAGGTGCTGATGAGGGTAGGGCTGGGGACGGTGTCTGCAAAAATGCCGCATCAGCTCTCCGGCGGCGAGCAGCAGCGGGTAGTGATCGCCCGTGCCTTGATCAACGAACCGCAGATTCTCTTTGCCGACGAGCCTACGGGAAACTTAGACCCCGACGTTAGTGAGGGTATCCTAAAATTATTTGAAGAAATTAATACAAGCGGCACATCGGTGTTAATGGCTACCCACAGCCATCATTTTCTTGAAAAATTCCCGCATCGGGTGCTGAAATGTGAAAAAGGCAAAGTGCTGGACTCATCGAAAGAAAAATTCGCATTAAGCGGCTGGTACTAACGCCTGATACTTTCCCCTCAAAGACGGGCATTCTTTCTCACCGAGCAGACATTTTTTATCTGCCGAGTGG
>JAPPDO010000053.1 GCA_028821635.1 Ekhidna sp. | reverse complement strand
GTAACATGTCTATATTAGTAAACTAGACAAACTAACATGAAAAATATGATTTTAATTTTATCAATGCTTTTCCTCATTACAGGATGTAATGAAGGGGAAGTTAATGAACAACAAGGAACCTCCATTTATGGGACTTGGCAGCTTATCGAATTTTATTCTTTTTCTGGCCTAGCAACGGGGAATGAGGAGAGTAACTGGAATAAGGTTGATGATGGATATATTCTTGAACTTAAGCCTGATGGGCATTTCGTTTCCAGTGAACATGAAGAATGTCAGACAGGAACTTTTACAGTAACGTCTGATGAATCTGACGATTATGTTACCTTAAAATATGGTTGTGAGGGCTTTGTGGCGAGACATAATCGCAATAAAGATTATGATAAAAATGTCTTGTCATACAGTTACGTTATCACTAATTCAGTAATGGAATTGAAGCCGGTTAGTTACACCTGTTATGAAGGCTGTGATGTTAGATTAACTAAAATTAAATAATAAAACTGATTAATACATAAATTTTAAAGTGTTTTTCTGTTTTTTGAATAGAAAGAAAAGTTAAGTTAGTTTACACTGATTGAAATTCATGTAGTTATGAAAAAAATATTGCTATTTTCTCTGATATTTATCATAAGTTTATCTTGGATTTTTGGTCAGGTTTTATACGATAATGGTCCAATCATTATTAGTGACTCCTCCGCCAGATTTTCAATTCAGGGCAATAAATGGTCAAAAAATAGTTTGACTTATTTTTTCCAAAATGGAACCAATGATATTAGCGGATCTAATGAACAGCAGGCAGTTCGTGATGCGTTTGAACTCTGGAGTTGTGTCACACCACTTAACTTCACCAAAGTAAGTTCAGCATCAAGTGCTGACATAGTAATTCTTTGGGGAAGCGATAATCATGGTGATAATTTCCCATTTGATGGTTCTGGTAATGTCTTGGCTCACGCTTTTTTCCCACCTCCAAATGGCGGTGCAATTGCGGGAGACATTCACTTTGATGAAGACGAAAAGTGGACTCTTAAAACAAGAAATACATCCAGCCAACCGATTGACTTAGTAACGGTGGCTGCTCACGAGATAGGTCATTCCTTAGGTTTAAATCACTCTTCAGACCCAAACGCCTTAATGTTTGCATATTACTCAGGCTCTCATAGGTTTTTGAGTAAAGATGATATTCAGGGTATTCAAAAAATTTATGGGGGAACTATCAATAGTGGAGATACATTTACTGATATTTCTAATTTATGCTTCAACTCATCAAAGATGATTCACTACTCAGCCTCATGCGATGGTAGTGTGGCCGTAACCAACTGGACTGCTTCTCCAAACGTAACTATAGTCTCCAGCAACAACAGTTCCGTTACGGTAAGGGCCAAATCTTCACATTCTATGGGCAACGGCTGGGTCAAAGCCACATTAAGCAACGGCACTGCCCTGCAAGAAGATTTTGATGTTGGTATTCCTAACCTAAACTACCGATACTATTTACAAAATATTTCGCTTCCGAACAACTCATCGACCAGTTTATTGGAAGATGCCTGGAATCATCTCAGAGTTGCATGTTCTTCAGGCTGCGGAGACTTGAATGGAGGCCGCTGGCAGTACTCAGCTACGGGTTCTTCTATTCGTAACGGCAACAATAACACCTTGTTAATTCGCTCTAATTTATCAAGAGGAAGTAACGTTAAGATCAACTATCGTTCCTGTAATGCTTGTGGCTGTAGTGGCTGGCGATACAGTTGGTTTGCTGTTATACCCGGAGGTTTAGCACCAACGGGCACTAAAGAGGGGGGAGGAGGAGTACCACTGCCTACAGGCTTTTAAGACTTCATGGATGTTTAGCTTTAAAGAAGGCTACAAAACGCAATGAATCTAATTATTAGTCTTTATCTAGCCATTAAGAAAGACTGCTCATTTTCATACAAGAAAGACAAGCATCTTATGATTACAGGCTTAAATCATACCACTGATTGAAGAATCCTAACAAAATTGTAGGAGTTGTATATTTAATAATCAAGCAGCATCCAGTTAATTCATTTTCTCAATACCAACTTATCCCTGATAACAGGTTAGTTGCATTTGAAAATTGAACCAATGTTTATTGATTATCTCCGGAGTCGCTTTCAGCGTCTTTAGTCAAAACATTCGTGACAATCTTCACTCTTGCCGGACTGTTCACGGCATTGGACATCACAGTGATCACTTTGTTTTGCATGCCAACTTTTCCGGCACTATTGAAGACGACTTTCAGGGATTCTTTCTGTCCCGGCTCAATAGGTTCTCTCGGCCACTCCGGTGCGGTACATCCGCACGTCGTTTTGACATCTGTCAGTATTAATGGCTCATTTCCCGTGTTTTCCAGTTCAAATACGTATTCTACCTTCTCTCCCTGCACGATGTCTCCGAAGTCATAAGATTTTTTTGCAAAAAAAATCTTCGGTCCGGTGAGTACCCCTTCTGATTCCGTGTTATCCTGTGCAGAGATTGTTGAGATGCTGAAAAACAATGTTACAATTAATGATAAATGTTTCGCTTTCATTTTCTTATTTTTTAGTTCGCAAAAATAATGATTAAATAGTTGTAAATGTCAGATACAAAGATTGAAAAGACAGCGCCGTTTTCAGGGAAAGTCAGAGTAAGAGCTTGCGGCATTCTCGTTAAGGATAGGAAAATACTATTGTTAAGGCATCATTCTATAGGCCCAAGGAGATATTTATGGTCTCCGCCCGGTGGAGGGGTGTTGTTTGGACAAAGTCTTCATGAGACCTTACGCAGAGAGTTTCTGGAGGAGACAAACCTTACTATAGATGTTGGAGAATATCTATTTACAAATGAATATATTGATAATCAGTATCATGCTATTGAACTGTTCTTTACTGTTAAGTATTGCTCAGGTAAGTTAAAACTTGGAATCGATCCGGAATTAAGCTCATCAGACCAAATTTTAACGGAAGCAAGGTTTTTATCTTGTCAAGAAATCGAAAAAATACCGAAAGATGCCCTCCATAGTATCTTTTCTTCAACGAGTGACTGGAAAGAAATTCTCAATATTCAAGGTTTGATTACTTTTAACGCTTATTAGGATTCACTTTTCAAAAATCAGTATTAAAATATTTATAATTGTAAAAACCTAGTTAAGCAAGATAAATGAAAAAAATGAAAATTATTTCTGTGGTCATGTTCATAGTATGGGTATCATTGGCCTTCTTTTTATTTTACAGCATCAAGTCATCCATTGATGAAGATAAGCGTATTGCTTCAATAGAAGCGCGGATTATAGAGCAACTCAAAATGATTCGTGAAGCTGAAGTTGCCTACATGAAAGTAAATGGACGGTACACAAGTGACTGGGATAAACTCATCTCTTTTATAGATACCGGAAAGTTTTACTTGGTTGAAAAGAGTGAGACCATCATCCCACTTCCGTATGGCAAAGACAGCATAGTGGTGATCTATGACACGCTAGGCACTCGACTGGTGGTGGATTCCCTCTTTTCCGGAAATAAGTGGCCTTACTTTAACTTGTCTGCATTGCCCTTCGTGCCGGGAGTGGAACCTCGAACTAAATTTGACGTTTGGGCCGATAAGATTACGAAAGCAGGCCTCTTGGTGAATGCAATAGAAGTCAAAAATCCAAAACCGATAGATCCGTCAAGGGACGAAGAGAGCGAATACAATACAAGAAAGCCATTAAGATTTGGTTCTCGCACGAGTGTCACTACCGCCGGTAATTGGGAGTAAACTATTTTGGCTGTCAAGGACACATCCACCTACAAACGCATTAAGCGTATAAAAGACCCCAAGTTCTCAATAGATGAACTTGATCACTATTCTCTTATCATGCAGGTCGGAATTTATGATCTACAGTTTGCCGTCATTGATTCTCAAAACAACCAATGTGTGGCCATTGAAGACTATAGGTTTGAGGGCATCAGGACGGTGAATGGTCGTTTAAGGCTGATTAAGCGAATTTTAGATAATCATGAATTTCTGATTGCCGGATTCTGGAAAGATGTAAAACTTTGCTTAAAGACACATAAATTCACTTTTGTCCCTACCAGTATGTTTTTGCAGGAGAGTGCCGCAGATTATCTGGCACTTAATAGTGAAATTAAAACCGCGTTTGAAGAAGTCAATTATTATAAGCAGATCAGTGTAGATGCCATTAATGTTTTTGCTGCGGAGACCAGGCTGTGCCGTTGGATCGAATCCATTTATAAAAAAAAGAAGGTTCATATTATTCATCAGGGAAGCGCACTAGTTGAAGGTATTTTAAAGCATTCGGATCATATTGAAGAGAAGGGTATGTATTGTTACATTGACAGAGGCATTCTGCACATCCTTGTAACAGAAAACTATAAACTTCTGTACTACAATCAATTCGCTGCCAGGAGGAAGCAGGATTATTTGAAATATATTCTTTTGGTCTTTGGCGAATTAGGTATGGATAACAAAAAGCATCCCGTTTTTCTTTGGGGCTTCATTAAGCCAAGTTCCGAACAGATGATATTACTAAAAAAATACATTCGTAACATTTCATTTGGGTCGAAAGCCTCTTTTCTGAGATTTAGATATGTGTTTGATGAAGTTGAAGATCATCAATATTTTGATATAATGGGCGGCTACCTTTGTATGTAAACAGCGATTATGAAGACTGCATTGTTTCCTGGCTCTTTTGACCCCTTTACCAGAGGGCATTATGACATCGTCATGAGAGGTCGGCATATTTTCGATCGAATTGTCATCTCCGTCGGACACAACAGCAAAAAAAATAAGCGATATTTTGATATTGACTGGATAGTTGAGAAAATCAATACCGCCTTTGCGGATGAGCCACACGTAGAGGTTGAGGTATATGATGAACTTACTGCGCAACTAGCAAGAAAGTATGATGCTAAATTTCTTTTAAGAGGCTTAAGAAATACGACTGATTTCGAGTATGAGAACAGCATCTCTCAAATCAATAAATACCTCAATGAGGAGCTTGAGACCATTTTCTTGATTACCTCGCCGTCATTGGCTCCGATTAGCTCAAGCATCATTCGGGAAGTTCATAGGTATGGAGGAGATGTCAGCCCATTTTTGCCTTACGATCTCTAGGCTTTTCAAGCATTTTAATGTATTCCTGCATCACATGCCTGATAGACCGATAACTCCTTCGGAGT
>JAPPDO010000157.1 GCA_028821635.1 Ekhidna sp. | reverse complement strand
CCGAGGCGGCCTTCACCCTGACCGCCGCACCGGCACCTATGGCTAATCTGACCGTGAGCCTGTCCGTAGCGGAAGCGGCGGGCAGCGACTTTGTGGCTTCCGGTGATGAGGGTATGAAAAAAACGGTGACCATCCCCACCTCCGGCAGTGCGACCTACACCGTCGCTACAGAGGATGACAGCACTGATGAGCCTAACGGCAGTGTGACGGCGACCGTAGCGGACGGCAGCGGCTACACCGTAGGAACTCCGAGTGAGGCTACGATAATCGTTAATGATAATGATGAGGCTCCATTGGGTGCATTGGAAGAGGCAGAAGAAGCCGTTATCTTTCCTAACCCTTCAGGGGATTATTTGGAAGTGCGCTCTCCAATCGAAGGTACGTTCCAACTACTGAGCCTCAGCGGCAAGCCCTTGCTGGAAGGCACCACGAACACAAGGACAGACATCACCTCCCTGCGCAGCGGCCTGTACCTCGTGCAAATGCCGGACGGGCGTTTATTGAAGTTGGTGAGGGAGTAGGGGGAAAAGAAGTTTAAAAGGGTTTTGTGTGTATTATTTTTTATTACAAATCTGCTGCATTTTAGTGATGCCGCTTGCAGTGTGATACATCAAAGTAAGTGAATAGTAACAAACATATCGGCGAAGATAAAGGTGTGGTTTTTAATCCCGCATTATACTTCAATTATAACCCTTCAAAACAAGTGCTCCGATTCATTATAAACGGCTAATTAGCTTAGTCTGTTGCGAGTTCTTTATGTCTGAAACAATCTATAGTATGATCATTAACCATTCCGGTCGCCTGCATGTGAGCATAAATTATTGTTGAGCCGACGAACTTAAATCCTCGTTGTTTTAAGTCTTTTGAAAGATTATCAGATGCTTGGGTGGTTACCGGAACCTCCTCCATTGACTTCCAATGGTTGATGATAGGTTGGCCATTAACAAATCGCCATACATACTTATCAAAGCTTCCAAATTCCTTTTGTATTTCTACGAATTCTTTAGCGTTATGGATGCTTGCTTCGATCTTTAATCTATTTCGTATAATCGAAGGATTACGGATTAAATTTTCAATCATCTTCTGATCATAAGCGGCAACGGTATTGACCTCAAACGCTGCAAAAGCTTTTCTGTAACCCTCTCTTTTTTTCAAAACGGTAGCCCAGCTAAGGCCCGCCTGACTGCTTTCTAATACCAAAAATTCAAAATGAGTTTTTTCGTCATGAACGGGTACACCCCATTCTTCATCATGATATTTTACATATTGATCAAACGTATTCCGGCACCATTCGCATCGCTTTTTCATAATCGTATAAATTCGTCATTTGTAATACATAAATAGTACCTTATTGCCAATCATTTTATGAAAATTGTATTTTTGATATACTTTCTTTTTCTTCAAGCAGGTCTGAAAGGCCAGATACCTGTTTATGACTACGTGGAATTTGAACCGTCATTAATGGTTCCGGAGAGCATTAATAGAGAGAGAACTGCCGTTGTTGTTCATGTACCCGACCGAACCGGAAGCTATAAAGAGGTGGGCGACTGGAGGCAGATTGCTGAAGAAGCACATAGGGCTTTTGTGAAAATGGGAATAGATGCCGTTTTTTATTTGAATCATTATGCTTTAGAAGGTGAAATCTCAAAGAATAATTACAAAGAGTTATTTGATTCCAGAAGAATTAAAAACATAATCTTTATCACGGAAGGTGACTTGGGAGTTGAACTTTTAATGTGTCAATACAGTGGGACATCTGCTTTTTTATCTCCGGGAAATCCTGTCTTCTATTTGCAAAAGCAAAAAATGGATGATCTACTGCTTCAAACCGGAAAAGAAATAAGAAGGGCTAATCTAAGCAACGAAAACTTTCTTATTCCCGAAAAACCTAACTACATCGGTGGAATCTCTATTGTAGAAAAATCTGTACTAAAAAACTACCCGGGTATACTTAGAAGAAGCAGACTAGTAGTCGAGCGATTTAGTAAGTTATCTGTTCCGTCAGGCAGTGATGGTAAAATCAAGCAAAAGATTGATGCTTACAACAAGAATATTGAAAATAAAAATGCAACACTTGTGAAGCTAATGGAGGGATACCCTTATGATTACGAGTTAATTGATCCTGTAAGCGACGAGGATTTATTGAGAAGAAGGTATCAGTTCGTGCTGCGATCTGTCAGCGGTCAGGCAAGTATTGTTAGGGAAATGTTTGATTTGGATACCCCTGATTCTGAGGCTCTTTATGTTTCAACAATTCCGGTTATGCCGGATCAGACGCTAGCCAAGCCCATCTCACGGGATGCACTCGTTTATAAGTTCTACATAAGACAAAATATTTCAAAAAACATACATATTGGGGTGTGGGATGCAGATATTACATGGGAGGCAGCACTCAGGAACATGCTTGGTAATCTCATCCAGCAACATAATATTAGCAAATGAGTCGGCTGAATTTTTTTGGAAATAAGCCTAAAATTGAGGGGATCAATGTCAATTTTTATCTCAAGAGGATTAAAGAAAAGAGAGAGAAGCCTTCTGTTAGTTATTTAAAAAAGCTGCATAAAGCGCATCTGATAAACATACCATTTGAAAACCTTGATATTCATTATAAAAACAAAATCATTCTTGACTATAAAAAAATTTACGAGAAGATTGTGAGGAGAGGCAGAGGGGGGTTTTGCTATGAACTCAATGGTCTTTTTTATCATCTCCTTTTTCATTTGTGAATAATAGCTATTTAATATCAGCGAGGGTGAAAAAAGAGGGAAAGTTTTCTAAGGACTACGACCACATGGCCATCTTGGTTTTCCTTGAAGGGGAGTGCTGGCTGGTTGATGTTGGGTTTGGTGATTCGTTCATTTATCCAAAAAAGATAGAAACAGACGGTGTGCAAATGGACTACGTTGATTATTGGAGGGTGGTTTCTGATCCGGACGAGAATCTGATACTTCAGCAATCGGATGATTGTTCAGTTTTTCGATCCAAATATTTATTCACACGTGAAGAGAAGCAACCCATCCAATTTCTGGAGAGATGTGCGTTTCATCAAACTTCTACAGAATCAGACTTTACACAACAAAAAATAATCACCAGATTGACTGAAAAAGGAAGAGTGACATTAACGGAGAGAAAACTTAAAATTTTAGAGCTGGGAAGTAGTAATGAACAGGAAATTATGAACGAAGATGAGTTTTTATCAAAACTCCAACAGCACTTTAGAATTGGCCTCCGCCAACTGATACGTAAATCTCAATAATGAACTAAGGTCATGATACAATTCGATTTTCACTTTATCTGATATTTTTTAATTGCTCGCTTCAATGAAGAGATGTTTGAGGTGATAGCAGGGTCACTGTATATGTGAGATGATAATTCTGATATTACACTTCTCTTGAAGCCAAGCTTCTCTGCAAGATCTTCGCAGAATTTTATCTCAGAGAGATACACCTGACCGTCAATCTTCATCAATTGAACCAAATGAAATAAGTATTCAAACTTGTCATCTTCGGACATTGTGCTCACGGGTGGCAGCGACTCCGGATTTTCAACATACCCATCAATCTCCTTTTCTGTGATGCCGTTGGCTTTTCCGATCATGTAAATCAGGCTTCTCTCCTCGTCGGCGAAGTCTCCGTCTGCGTTGGCAAGCTGAACCAGTACACTCAATTTTGACTTAATGCTCATATTCTAATTATTAAACTTTCAGGTATTTGCCGGTTTCTTTCAAGAGTAAATCTTTATTTACGGTTATAGAAGGATCTCCGTACACCTTGGAGGATATTTCTTTAACTACTTTTTTATCATAACCCAGCTTTTCTGCTATTGATTCACAATATTTAATTTCAGATAAAAATACATTTCCATCAATCTTCATCAACTGGATAATATCGTAAAGAAAATTAAATCGTTCTTCAGACATCAACCCTTGATAGTTGATTTCTGAATTTTCTTTCTCAGCGATGACTTCCATTACCAGGTCGTCAATCTCTCTTTCAGCAATCCTGTTCGCCTTTCCGATAGTATAAACATAGGTTTTCTCAGGCTCTGCAAAATCTCCATCAACGCTTGAAAGCTGTATAAGAGCCTTCAGGTGGTTTTTAATATTATTGTTCACTCTTTTAAATTTTATTCAAAGTTCTAAGTTAAGGATTTCATTAACAAAAGAAACGTGTCAATGCAGATAACTTCCTGCATTTATATCAAAAATAGCCCCCGTAGCATGATCAGCCATCCCGCTTGCAATGAAAGTCACAAGCGGTGCAATATCCTTTGGCTCGGTAAGTCGCTCCAGCGCAAGATCTCCCTTGACATGATTCTCTCCATATTTCTGCACAAATTCTTGCGACATGTCCGTTCGCACAAACCCCGGAGCAATAGTAAACGCCTTTATGCCATCCTTCCCATGCGACCTTGCAATGGTCTTGGTAAGTGATACTAAGCCCGCTTTTGAGGCTGCGTATGCCATGTGGTCTGCTTCCTCACCTCTGAATGCCGCACGAGAGGCAACGTTGATAATCCTGCCGGAAGCCCTCCTGCTGATAAAGTGCTGTATGGCCTTTTTACAAATAATCGCTGCCGCACTAAGATTTACCATCATTACCTTGTCCCACGACTCCACCCACTCCTCATCCCCGATATTAGCATCTGCTGATATAGCAAGGCCTGCATTGTTAATGACTATTTCTATGCTGCCCATCTCAAGGCTAACACGCTCGAAAAGTTTTATCGCATCATCGGATTTAGAAAAATCCGCCTGAAATGCTTTTGATTCATTCCCAAGAATGTGGGCAAGGTTCTCTGCTTCCTGAACATTTTTATTATAATGAATGGCAATCGTTGCTCCGGCCTCTGCCAGCTTAGTCGCAAGCGCCTTCCCAATTCCTCTGCTTGCCCCGGTCACTAATATATTTAAGCCGGATAAGTTGATATACATACCCCTCGATTTTTTACAAAAAAAGATAAATTCATTATTACATTAAATTGTTACGAGTTAAAAATCTCAAAACTTGTTCCTTAAATCTAATTTTTCATTAATTTAGCCTTTCAGAAAATGAAATCATTAAGAAACTTAATCACCGCCCCTCTAGGTGTAGTTTGCACCCAGCGTGGAACGTCCGACCGGGATGGCTACGCCTTTATATCCTACCTCATCTATCTCCTTGCCGAAAAAGCAACAAAACATATTAAAG
>JAPPDO010000435.1 GCA_028821635.1 Ekhidna sp. | reverse complement strand
AAAGCCCGGATAGTGAAGGGTTTGTGACCATGCAGGTGCATGAAGGCACTGCCGGCGAGGAAGACATGCTGGTAGCCTGTAGTTGGAAAAATGCGTATCGGTTTGCACCTGCGAGGTAGGTTTACTTAAAAGGATAAAATGAAAAAAAATCTTTTTGCTTTTTTGTTTGTCTTTGCGGCGGCCTATCATGCCGCATCCCAGGTTTTTCTAGGATCAGGGTATGCAAGTGCGGAATTTTTTGGTGTTAGTTCACCTGATGCGGGTAGCGGGTTTATTTTCCAGATAGAGAAAGACTTCGACTTGTCAGCATCAGAGAGACTGAGAATGCATCCCAATATCAATATTAGTTTTTTATATTCCGAGTATGATCGTCCGTCACTTTTGCCTTCTCAGTATCTGAATGTCATAAGCTTGTCACCTAAAGTCTCTTATGAAATTCTCTCAACGGAAAGATGGAAAATAGCTCCCTTTGCGAATCCTTTTGTCAGCGTTCTTTTAGGTCTTGAATCAGGCAGCTTCTTCTCTGATACCGAAACGATCAATCGTTTTAAATCAGGGATTGAAGGAGGACTAAGGTTTGATTTTATGATAGGGAATACCACCTTTAGGCTCATTCCGATATCCTTCCAGCGGTCATTAGAAGATTTCTACCGGCAGGGAATGATTTCATTGATGGTGGGGATATAATGCCTTCATTCAGCGTAATGGAAAGCTAACGTGAAACACATCGTTCTGATCTTATTCGTGTCTATCTTCTCCCTGACCCGAATTAATGCACAGACCTTCGCAGGTGCCGGATTCTCCAATACGCAGCTAAGCAACAGGGTCTTAGATGACGCTGCCGGATTTTCACTTTTATTAGAAAAGGACCTTAACATTTTTAAATCGACAAGATGGAAAATGCACCCCAATCTTCATGTAAGCTTTTTGTTTTCAGACTATAACAGTACCTTCCAGCCGATTTATCTCAATGTTATCAGTTTCTCCCCCAAAGTGTCCTATGAAGTATTCTCAGGCAAAAAAATTAAGCTGGCTCCTTATGCTAACCCCTTTGTCAGCTTCTTACTGGGGCTTCAATCAGAATATGCTGTTTTTGAGTCAGAGACCCTCAATGACTTAGGGAGCGGGTTTGAAGTCGGCATAAAAATTGACTTTATGATAGGAAAAACTGCTTTAAGGTTTATTCCGTTATCCGTCCAGCGGTCATTGGAAGACCTCTACCGGCAGGGAATGATTTCATTGATGGTGGGGATGTAGGCCCTAAGTATAAAATGATCGAAATACTCATTTGTGTTCTTTCAGTTTTACTTCAGAAGGCAAAATTATAGGATTCAAACCTCCGTCAGTAATTCACTGAGGTATTAATTAATTTAAATCTCACTTTGTGACTAAACTTGCTCCATGATTGAGATAGCAGCAAACAATCCCACCCTGAAATCATGGGTGGTCGTACCTGAAGACTCAGATTTCCCAATTCAAAACCTGCCATTTGGCATCTTTGAGCGGAAGAGACACAAAAGTGCAGGAGTAGCCATCGGCGAGATGGTGCTTGATCTGGCCGATTTGCAAAGTCATGGCTTTCTGGATGACACAGGCTTACCGGACAAAGTGTTTGAAAAAGAGACCTTGAACGCATTTTTAGCTTTAGGCCGTAAAACAGGGAGAAGAGTAAGAAACAAAATTTCCGAATTACTTCGGGAGGGAAATGCAGCACTAAAAAACCACCATAATATCAACTCACTCTTAATCCCTCAGCAAGAGGTAAAGATGTGTATGCCCGTCCGGGTAGGGGACTACACTGATTTTTATTCCAGTGAACAACACGCATATAACGTGGGATGTATGTTTCGTGATCCGGACAACGCATTACTGCCTAATTGGAAGCACATTCCGGTCGGATACCATGGCAGAACCTCTTCCGTCATAGCATCGGGCGTGCCTATCCGTCGCCCAAAAGGACAACAGCGACCTGATGATAATAAACCGCCTGTTTTTGGACCTTGTAAACTGCTTGACTTTGAATTAGAGATGGCCTTCATCACCTGTGGTGAAAACCCATTAGGAGAATCCATCTCGACAGAAAAGGCCGAGGACTACATCTTTGGAATGGTGCTGCTCAATGACTGGTCAGCCAGAGATATTCAAAAATGGGAATACGTGCCGTTAGGTCCTTTTTTAGCGAAGAATTTCGCTTCTTCTGTTTCTCCCTGGGTTGTGACGATGGACGCATTGGAACCTTTCAGAATCTCCGGCCCTCAACAAAACCCCAAGGTGCTGCCTTATTTGGAATATGGAGGTAAAAAGCATTTTGACATCAACCTTGAAGCGGCCATCAAACCCGAAGGATCGGAAGAGAAAGCAGTGACTAACTCTAACTTTAAATATATGTATTGGAACATGGCACAACAGTTGGCTCACCATACGGTGAACGGGTGCAATATCAAAACGGGAGACCTATATGGCAGTGGGACGATTTCAGGGTCGGAACCTGGTCAGTTTGGCTCTATGTTGGAAATCTCTTGGAAAGGGACTAAGCCGGTACCCATGCCGGACGGGAGTGAACGGAAGTTTATCCTGGATGGCGATACCGTCATCATGAGAGGGTATGCAGAGAAATCCGGTGTCCGGGTTGGTTTTGGAGAAGTTTCAACGAAAGTATTACCCGCATTATGATAATTGACCCAAAAGACATCTCTACGCCGGAGTTGCACGGATACTTGCTGGGTGCGGTCACTCCCCGTCCCATTGCCTTTGTGAGTACGGTCGATAAACTCGGAAATGTGAACCTAAGCCCTTTTAGCTTTTTTAATGTATTCAGTGCCAACCCGCCGGTATTAATCTTTTCGCCCTCCAGAAGAGGACGGGACAATACAACAAAACATACCCTTGATAATGTATTGGAACATCCCCAAGCCGTCGTTAGCATTGTCTCTTATGAAATGGTGCAGCAGATGTCGTTAAGCAGCACAGAGTATGAAAAAGGTATCAATGAATTTACCAAAGCCGGATTTACTCAGGCAACTTCAGATGAGGTGAAGCCGCCAAGAGTGTTGGAAGCACCTGTGTCCTTTGAGTGCAAGATACAGGAAGTAAAATCGTTAGGTGAACAGGGCGGGGCCGGTCAGTTAGTGATCTGTGAAGTCCTGCTGATTCACTTGGATAGGAAAATCTTAAATGAAAGTGGTAAGATTGATCCGCATAAGTTGAATGCGGTGGGGAGAATGGGCGGAGATTGGTACGTAAAAGCCTTCGGAGATGCCATATTTGAGGTAGCCAAACCGCTGAAGAATATCGGAATAGGAGTCGACCAAATACCTGAGCGAATTAGAAAAAGCACAGTACTTACCGGCAACCATCTGGGCATATTAGGAAATGTAGAACAGTTACCTTCACAAAAAGACATACAAAACTTTGCCAATGAACCCAAAGTGAGAGCAATTATGGGCTCCTTCAATAACGAAGAGGATATACAAAGGGAACTCCACAAACTTGCTGCTGATTTGTTAAATAGAGGGGAGGTGAATACAGCTTGGAAAGTGCTAATGACAGGGTGACTTCTCGTTTGAGAAGAAAATTTCGAAAAACATGCCTTTTTTGCCGTACATTCTTCTGTCTCTTACTGCCTCAATCCGGAGAATCTCTTAGCAAAAAAACTTTACACTTCAATAAATCTACAGCGATTTTAAAACATCTTTGGATATAACCATGTTATATATAATATTGCGAAATGCCTAAGGTTTCCGTTTATAGAAAAGAGCACTTTAATGCCGCTCATCGTCTTCATAATCCCGGTTGGAGCGACGAGAAGAACGAGAAGGTTTTTGGTAAGTGCAATAATCCGAACTGGCACGGACATAACTATGAAGTAATCGTAAAACTCACGGGAGAAATTGATCCTGATACGGGCTATGTCTATGACATGAAAAAACTAAGTGGTCTGGTGAAAGAGTTGGTTCTCTATCGCTTTGATCACAAAAACTTAAATTTAGATACAGAAGAATTTAAAGATCTCAATCCATCGGCTGAAAACATCGCAATCGTGATTTACAACTTGTTGCGAGAGAAGATAGAAGACGAGTATGAGCTTAAAATAACCCTTTATGAAACAGAAAGAAACTTCGTTGAGTATCCGGTCTGAGGAGGAAGATGAGTACGGCGACAGCCATTCGTTTTCTTCATTTAATACGCCACTAAGGCCTGATGCATTTGAGCGGGACGATGAGCTTAAAATTGAACTCATCTCAAAACACTTTAAAGAGATCATGCAGATATTGGGGCTCGACCTTATGGACGACTCACTTGCAGGAACTCCAAATCGGGTAGCTAAGATGTATGTCAAGGAGGTATTTTCGGGCCTTAATCCCAAAAATAAACCTCAGATAACGCTATTTGAGAATAAATATAAATACGATCAAATGCTGGTGGAGAAGGACATTACTTTTTATTCCCATTGTGAGCATCATTTTGTTCCCATATACGGGAAGGCCCATGTAGCGTATTTTCCAAACGGGAAGGTGATCGGCTTATCTAAGATCAACAGGATTGTTCAGTATTATGCGAAAAGACCACAGGTTCAGGAGCGGCTGACTGTCCAAATAGGGAAAGAACTAAGGAAAATTCTTCACACAGAACACATTGCCATCGTGCTTGATGCCTCTCACATGTGTGTCTCATCAAGAGGGGTGAATGACACCAACAGTACTACGGGTACCGCATTCTTTGATGGAAAATTCTTGGAGCAGGATTTCAAAAATGAGTTTCTGAATTACATCAATTCGGAAACAAAACTGAAATAGTATTACCAACTTATCGTAGAATGAGTGATTAAAGAATAGACATAAAGAACTATTCTATCACGCTTTGTAATCTCGTCTTTCCGTCCTTCCTCTGTGTCCTTTCTGGTTAAATCCCCCCCCCCTGAGTGGTTATTGCGGACCACTCCGACGGTTATTGTGTCTGTCTCATCCTAAATGAGTTGAGTTCAGCATGAGTTTTCCTGTTAGATGAGTAAAATGAGCTATTTTTTATCACAATATCATTGACCTTACTCTGATACCCCTTATCTGCCCGCATTTTTTGTTTCTTTGTTTCTGGTATTGAGTTCACTCCTAAATCGGCTTAATACACTATGGTCGTGTACCTCATCTTCTGACTTTAAATGACAAAAAAGCATCACCGAGAGGTTTTCATTTACCATGTTTTCAAAATCTATATGACTTAAATCATAC